>NZ_JBSFBM010000105.1:0-19552 GCF_053592955.1 Micromonospora sp. NPDC002411
CGCCGACCGCACCCACGAAGTCGCAGGCCGCCCCGGCCCGTGCGGCGGCGACCGCCTGGTTGGCGCCCTTGCCGCCGGGCACGGTCCGGAAGTTCTCGCCGAGCACCGTCTCGCCGGGGCGGGGCAGCCGCGACGTTGTGACCACCAGGTCCAGGTTGCTGCTGCCCACCACCGCCACGCGTGCGCTCATGCCACGCTCCCTTCCGTTCCACCCTGTTCCGCCAGGGCGAGGGTCCGCTGGGCCAGCTCGTCGAAGCCGATCCCGTCGAAGCCACCGATGCTGCTGGCCAGCCGGTTGCGCAGCGGCGCCACCCAGCGGGCCGGCAGTCCGGACGCGCCGGTGAGGGCACCGGTCACCGCACCGACGGTCGCGCCGGTCGAGTCGGTGTCCCAGCCGCCGCTGACCACCGCGGTGATGGACCGCTCCAGATCCCCCCGGCCGTACGCCAGCGCGGCGGCCACCAGCGCGGCGTTGTTGCGCACGTGCACCCAGTGCAGGTGGCCGTGCCGGGCGTACAGCTCGTCGACAACGGCCTCCCAGTCGTCGGTCCCCGCGCCGAGGGCGCGGGCCTCGCGGACCGTTGCCGCGAACCGGCTGCGCGGCGGCAGGATCGCCTCGGCGGCGTCCAGCACCTCGTCCACGGTGTCCGCGACCGGGGCTGCCGCGGCCAGCGCGGCGGCCCAGATCGCACCGTGCACCCCGCCCCGGACGTGACTGACGGCCGCGTCGCGCAACGCCAGCTCGGCGGCGCGGTCCGGCTGGCCGGGGTTGACCCAGCCGTACACGTCGGTGCGGATCTGCGCGCCGATCCACTCCCGGAACGGGTTGTGCCGGCGGGCACTCTGCGGCGGCGCGTACCCGAGGAGCAGGTTGCGGTACGCGACCCGCTCGGCGGTGAAGACCCGTCCGCCGGGGAGCCAGACCAGCCACGCCTGCGCCACGTCGGCGCTGGTGAAACCCCGACCGTGCGTCTCCAGCACCCGCAGGGCCAGCAGCGGGTAGTTCAGGTCGTCGTCCTCGGGCATCCCGTCGATGTTCTCGGCGAGGCTGGTCGGCGCGCTGCGCCGGTTCCACGGCCAGCGGGCGGCGACGTCGGCCGGGAGTCCCTTCGCGGTGAACCAGTCACGCAGCGGCCACCTGTCGGTAGCGACCAGGATCTCCCGGATCCCGTGGCGCGGGATCTTTTCCACCGGCTTGCCGAGCAGGCAGCCGGCCGCGCGGCCCAGCCAGGCGCCGTGCAACCGGTCGTAGCTCGCCTCGGTCGGCAGCGACCAACCGGCCGGCCAGCCGGCTTGCAGCGTGGCCAGGTCGTCCGGCTCGTCGGCGGCGTTGACGGTGGGCAGCGCGTCGGCGGCGTCCAGCAGCTCCACCGCGAGCGCCCGCAGGTCCGGTGCCGCCGGGTTCGGCGACGCCCCGCTGACCGGCGGGGTGAGGTCCCCGCCGGCCGCCGTCCAGCGCGCGGCGAGCGCGGCGACGTCGCGTCCCTCGTCCCGGCTGGCCGCCAGTTCGTGCGGCAGCAGGTCCTCCGGCTGCACCCAGGTGATCCTCACCGGGTCGGCTCCTGCGCCAGCGCGGCGAAGCGGTCGGCCCGTCGGGCGAACCGGGCCTGGTCGCGCTCGAAGACCTCGCCGGCCACCGCGGCGAGGACCCGGGCCGGCTCCACCAGGTCGGTCTTCGACGCGGTGGCGATCACCTCGGACCACTCCGCGGGCACCGCGTCCGCGCCGCCCAGCGCCCCGGCGATGGCGGCGGCCATGGTGGCTGTCGAGTCGGCGTCCCGGCCGTAGTTGACCGACCCGAGCACCGCCGCCCGGAAGTCACCGCCGGCCACCACGAGCATGCCGAGGGCCACCGGCAGCTCCTCGATGGCGTGCAGACGACTGGGCCGCCGCGCGCCCAACCCGGGACTGCGGTACTCCTCCCCCACCGTGTCGTAGGGGGCGACCGCCGCCCGCAGCGCCGGAATGGCCTGCTTCCAGTCGCTGTGGCCGCGAGCCTCCTTGACCACCGCGTCGATGGCCGCGCGGGTGCCGTCGCGGGCCAGGTCCAGGGCTGCGGCGACGACGTCCTCGACGCCCGCGCCGGGGGTCGCGGCCGCCGCGACCGATGCCGCGAAGACGGCGGCGGCCTCCCGCCCGTAGCTGTGCTGGTGCGCACCGGCGATCTCCACCGCCTCGGCGTACGCCCCGGCCGGGTCGCCCGCGTTGACGATGCCGACCGGCGCCATGTACATGGCCGCGCCACAGTTCACGATGTTGCCGACCCCGGCCTCACGCGGGTCGGCGTGGGCGTGGTGCAGACGGGTGACCAGCCACCGCTCGGCAGCGGCGAGCCGGTGGAAGGTCACCCCGTCGCGCTCCAGGTCGGGGATGTACACCACCCGCTCGATCAGGTCGGGAACCAACAGCTCCACCACGTCGTACGCGTCGAGGTGGTCCCGTTTGGCCGCGTACGCGCGGACCAGTGCGTGGGTCATCAACGTGTCGTCGGTGAGGTGCCCGTCGCCCTTGTGGTACGGAGCGAGCGGTCGCGCGGTGGCCCAGTCGGCGTGGTACGGGGGCACGATGCCCTCGACCCAGCCGCCGAAGCGCGCACGGATCTGCTCCGGCAGCGCCGTCTCGGTGGCCCCACCCAGGGCGTCTCCGACCGCGGCACCGACCAGGCAACCGACCGATGTGTCGAGCAAGAGTGACATGTCGTTACCTCGAAACCTGCTTGCCACCGTCGACCAACTGCGTACCGAGCTGATCGATGGTGATCTTGTTGGCGAAGTACTGCTGGAGAGCCGGGGTGGCGTACTTGGTCTTCCACTCCGGGTAGCCGTCGGCCTGCTGGAACGGGGCGACGGTCAGGTCCTTGGCGCTGGCCGCCGCGACGTCCCAGCCCTGCTTGCCGGCGGTCAGCTTGACCAGTTCCTCGTTGGCCTGCTTGCCGGTCGGCACCAGCCAGTCACCCTTGGCCAACGCGGCCATGTTGGTCGGGTTCAGGAAGTACTCGAGGAACTGCGCGGCCTGCTTCTTGTGCTTGCTGTCCGCGGAGACCGACAGCGTCTGCGGGTTGGCGGCCTGCTTGGCGGAGAGTCCCTTGAGCGGCGGCAGCGTGACCCACTCGAAGCCGGCCGGCGCCTGCTCGACCATCTGCTGACGCAGCGACACCGAGCCGGGCAGCATCGCGTACTTGCCGCCGAAGAAACCGGGCAGGGTGTCCGCGCCGCTCATGCCGAGCGCCTCCGGGGAGGCCGACTTGGTGGTGTAGAGCATGTCGTGGATCCGCTTCGGGATCTCCTTCTCCCCGTCACCGACCTTGACCTCGGCGCGCCGGCCGTCGCCGTAGAAGAACGTGCCGTCGTAGTTGAGCGCCAGGTTGAGCACCCGGTTGGTCGGCGACTTCAGCGCCCAGGCCGCGCCGTACTGGCCGGGCTTGGTGAGCTTCTGCGCGTTGGTCTGGAACTCGTCCCAGGTCCATCCGCTGTCGGCTGGCGGCACCGCTACACCGGCGGCGTCGAGCAGCTTCTTGTTGGCGATGACGACCTGCGACTCCAGCAGGAACGGCACGCCGGTGACCTTGCCGTCGACGGTGGCGGTGTCCCAGATGCCCTTGTCGATCTGACCCTTCAGGTCGTCGGAGACCAGGTCGGACAGGTCGGCCAGGTAGCCCTGCTTGCTGAACTCGCCGATCGAGGACGCCTCGTAGTGCACGATGTCCGGCGCGTCGCCCCCCTCGAACGACGTGAGGAGCTGGTCGTGCACGGAGTTCCAGTCACCCTGGACGTACTCGACCTGGATGTCCGGGTGTTCGGCGTTCCACGTGGCGACGAGGTCCTTGTTGACCTGGAGCGACTCCTTTTGCCAGGCGAGGCTGAGGAAGCGCAGCTTGACCGGGCCGGACGTGGCCTCGTCGCCGCCGCCGGCACCGCACGCGGTGAGCGCGCCGAGGGCGCCGGCCCGGATGCCGGCCGGTGACGCCGGGTCGAGGCGGTCCCACTCGGTCTCGGCGGTGAGGCCCTGCGCGGCCCGCAGCGTGTCCACCTGCTCGGTGCTGAGCAGCGCGGAATGGTTGCGCGGGTTGCCGGCGATGGGCAGACCCCAACCCTTCACTGTGTACGCGAAGACGACGCTGGGCCGGTCGGTGACCGCGTCGCACTGGGCGTACGCGTCGAGCATCGCCTGAAGGTCGTGCCCGCCCAGATCGGTGACGAGCGGGCCGAGGTCCTCGTCGGTGATGGCGGCGATCAGCTCGGCGATCCCGGCCGGAGCGCCGTCCAGGAACTGCTTGCGCAGGGCCGGGCCGGCCAACCCGAACAGCGACTGGTACTGCTCGTTGGGCATCGCGTCGATCCAGTCGCGCAGCGCCTCGCCACCCGGCCGGGCGTACGCCTCGGCGAGCTTACGGCCGTACTTGACCTCCACGACGTGCCATCCGGCCGCCTCGAACTGGCCGCGCCACTGGTTGATCCGGATGCCCGGCACCACCCGGTCCAGCGACTGGCGGTTGAAGTCGACGAGCCACATGACGTTGCCGAGCCCGGTGGTGGCCGGGTCGGCGACCGCCTCCCAGATGTTGCCCTCGTCCAGCTCGGCGTCGCCGATCAGCGCCACGAACCGGGAGTGCGGGCGGGCCCCGAAGTGCGCGTCGACGTAACGCCGGGTGGCGGCGGCGAAGAGCGGCGCCGCCGCGCCGAGGCCGACCGAACCGGTGGAGAAGTCCACCTCGTCCGGGTCCTTGGTGCGCGACGGGTACGACTGGAGGCCGCCACGGGCCCGCAGCCGGGGCAGGTAGGAGCGGTCCAGGTTGCCGAGCAGGTACTGGATGGCGTGGAACACCGGGGACGCGTGCGGCTTCACGGCGACCCGGTCCTCGGCGTCCAGGTGCGCGAACCAGAGCGCGGTCATCGCCGTGACCAGGGAGGCGCTGGACGCCTGGTGGCCGCCGACCTTCACACCGTCGCCGGTGGCCCGGTCGTGGTTGGCGGCGTCCACGATCCGGGTGGCGAGCCAGAGCACCCGCCGCTGGATCTCGTCGAGGACATCGAGGTCGTGCTGGGTCACGGTGGCTCCATCCGGGCGTCGCCGTTGACGCCCTCGCGAGGGGTGCGGGGTGGCCGCTCGGTCGGCAGGGGGTGGCGGAAGGCCGCCGCCGGGTCGCGGCGGCGGCCTTCTCCGGGTCGGTCTCTCAGCCCTGGACGCCGAGGCGCTCCAGGATCAGCTCACGCAGCGTCTTCGCGTCGGCCTGACCACGGGTGGTCTTCATGACCGCGCCGACCAGCGCGCCGACCGCGGCGACCTTGCCACTGCGGATCTTGTCGGCGATGCCGGGGTTCGCCGCGATCGCCTCGTCCACTGCGGCGGTCAGCGCGCCGGTGTCCGACACGACCTCCAGGCCCCGGCTGGTCATGATCTCGGTGGGCGAGCCCTCACCATCGACCACGCCCTCCAGCACCGTGCGGGCCATCTTGTCGTTGAGCTTGCCGGCGTCGACAAGCCCTTGAAGCTCGGCCACCTGGGCGGGGGTGGCGCCGATCTCGGCCAGCTCCACACCGCTCTCGTTGGCCCGGCGGGACAGCTCACCCAGCCACCACTTACGGGCCGCCGCAGGGGTGGTGCCGGCGGCCACGGTGGCCTCGATCAGCTCGACCGCGCCGGCGTTCAACACCGACTGCATGTCCAGGTCGGAGAGGCCCCACTGCTCCTGGAGCCGACGCCGGTGCACCCGGGGCAGCTCCGGCAGGGCGGCCTTCAGCTCGGCGACCCAGGCCGGGTCCGGGGCGATCGGCACCAGGTCCGGCTCCGGGAAGTACCGGTAGTCGGTGGCCGTCTCCTTCGAGCGACCCGGGGTGGTGTCACCGGTGTCCTCGTGGAAGTGGCGGGTCTCCTGAGTGATCCGGCCACCCGCGTCGAGCACCGACGCCTGCCGCAGCATCTCCGAGCGGACCGCCCGCTCCACCGACCGCAACGAGTTGACGTTCTTCGTCTCGGTACGGGTGCCCCACTCCGCGCCCGGCAGGTTCAGCGAGGTGTTCACGTCACACCGCAGCGAACCCTCCTCCATCCGCACGTCCGAGACGCCGAGGGTGCGGATCACGTCGCGCAGCTCGGCGACGTACGCCTTGGCCACCTCGGGGGCGAGCGCGCCGGTGCCCGTGATCGGCTTGGTCACGATCTCGACCAGCGGGATGCCGGCCCGGTTGTAGTCGACCAGCGACTCTGTCGCGCCGTGGATGCGGCCGGTGGCACCGCCGACGTGCAGCGTCTTGCCGGTGTCCTCCTCCAGGTGCACCCGCTCGATCTCGATCCGCACCGTCTCGCCGCCCACCTCGACGTCCAGGTAACCGTCGACGCAGATCGGCTCGTCGTACTGGCTGATCTGGAAGTTCTTCGGCATGTCCGGGTAGAAGTAGTTCTTCCGGGCGAACCGGCACCACTCGGCGATCGAGCAGTTCAACGCCAGACCGATCCGGATGATCGCCTCGATCGCCGCCTTGTTGGCCACCGGCAGCGAACCGGGCAGGCCCAGGCACACCGGGCAGACCCGGGTGTTCGGCTCGCCACCGAAGTCGGTCGGGCAACCGCACCACATCTTGGTGTTCGTGCCCAGCTCGACGTGGGTCTCCAGGCCGATCACCGGTTCGAAGCGCGCGACGACCTCGTCGTACGCGGGCAGTGTCGTGGTCATCTGGGCTCCTGCCTCACAACGTCGGTGGGGTGAACGTGCCGATGGCGGACTCCAGCGCGGCGGCCACCCGGTACATCCGGTCGTCGGCCATGGTCGGGGCCATCACCTGCAGACCGACGGGCAACCCCTCGGAGAGCCCGCAGGGCACCGAGATGCCCGGCCCGCCGTACAGGTTGGTCGGGATCGTGTACAGGTCGGCCAGGTACATCTGGTACGGGTCGGCGGTCCGCGCGCCCATCGGGAACGCCACCGACGGGGTGGTCGGCGAGATCAACGCGTCGACCTGCTCGAACGCGGCGGTGAAGTCCCGCGTGATGAGCGTCCGGACCTTCTGTGCCTGCCCGTAGTACGCGTCGTAGTAACCCGACGACAGCGCGTACGTGCCGATCATGATGCGGCGCTTGACCTCCGGGCCGAAGCCGGCCTCCCGGGTCAGCGACATGACCTCCTCCAGCGACCGGTTGCCGTCGTCGCCGACCCGCAGGCCGAACCGGACACCGTCGAACCGGGCCAGGTTGGAGGAGCACTCGCTCGGGGCGATCAGGTAGTACGCCGGCAGCGCGTACGCGAACGTCGGGCAGGACACCTCGACGATCTCCGCGCCCATCTTCGCGAGCGCGTCCACCGACTCACGGAACGCGGTCATCACACCCGGCTCGGCGCCCTCGCCGACGAACTCGCTGACGATGCCGAGCCGAACGCCGGTCAGGTCACCGGTCGCGCCGAGCTTCGCCGCCGCCACCACATCCGGAACCGGCTGCGGGATCGAGGTGGAGTCCCGGGGGTCGTGCCCGCCGATCACCTGGTGCAGCAGGGCGGCGTCGAGCACGTTGCGGGCGCACGGGCCGGGAGTGTCCAGCGACGAGGAGAAGGCGACCAGCCCGTAGCGGGAGGTGCCGCCGTAGGTGGGCTTCGCGCCCACGGTGCCGGTCACCGCGCCGGGCTGGCGGATCGAGCCGCCGGTGTCCGAGCCGATGGCCAGCGGCGCCTCGTACGCGGCCAGCGCGGCAGCGCTGCCACCACCCGAGCCGCCCGGGATCCGGGTCAGGTCCCACGGGTTGTGCGTCGGGCCGTACGCCGAGTATTCGGTGGAGGACCCCATGGCGAACTCGTCCATGTTGGTCTTGCCGAGCATCACGGTGCCGGCGTCGCGCAGACGCTGCACGATCGTCGCGTCGTACGGCGGGCGCCAACCCTCCAGGATCTTCGACCCCACTGTGGTCGGGACGCCCCGGGTGGCGAGCACGTCCTTCACCGCGACCGGCACACCCGCCAGCGGGCCCAACTCCTCGCCGGCTGCCCGCCGCTCGTCCACAGCGCGGGCCGCAGCGAGCGCGCCGTCGGTGTCGACGTGCAGGAAGGCGTGCACCCGGTCGTCGACGGCGGCGATCCGGTCCAGGTGGGCCTGGGTCACCTCGACGGCGGAGGTCTCGCCCCCGGCGACCAGGGACGCGATCTCCGTCGCGGTCATCTTGATCAAATCACTCATGAGGCCACGTCCTCGCTCAGGATCCGCGGTACGCGGAACCGCTGGTCCTCGGCGTCGGGTGCGCCCGAGAGCGCCTCCTCCGGGGTCAGGCACGGCGTGACGACGTCCTCGCGGAAGACGTTGGTCAGCGGCACCGAGTGCGAGGTCGGCGGGATGTCCGCGGCGGCGACCTCGCCGACCTGGGCGACTGCCTGGAGGATCACGTCGAGCTGGCCGGCGAACGTGTCCAGCTCCTCCTCGGTGACGGCGAGCCGCGACAGGCGCGCCAGGTGCGCGACCTCCTCGCGGGAGATGGCGGCCATCCGTGCCCCCTTCTGATGTCCTGCTGGTCGGCGGTGTGCCTGCCGCGCGGCGGGTGGAGCGTGACGCGCGGTGACCGGAGCGAGTCTATTGTTCCGCTCCGGTGCCGCGTCCCCGACTCCCCCTCCCGACAGCCGGGTCAGCGGGTGGGCCGGCGACCGGTGTCCGACTGCGGGGGGCCGCTCGGGCGCACCGGCCGGTACCGGGCCAGCCAGGTGACCAGTTCCTCGGCGGGCATGGGCCGGGCGTAGAACCAGCCCTGCGCGGCGTCGCAGCCGGCGGCGTGCAACATCCGCCAGGTCCGCTCGTCCTCGACGCCCTCGGCGACCACCCGCAGCCCCAACGCGCCGGCCAGCTCGATCATCGACCGGACGATCGCGGCGTCATCGTCGTCGTCGGCCATGCCGAGCACGAACGACCTGTCCACCTTCACCTCGGACAGCGGCAACCGGCGCAGGTGTTGCAGGGAGGAGTAGCCGGTGCCGAAGTCGTCCAGCGCGATGGCCACGCCGATCCGGTGCAGGTGGGAGATGGTGGCCAGCACCCGGCGCGGGTCGGCCATCAGGGCACCTTCGGTGATCTCCACCTGCAACCGCTCGGCCGGCACCTGGTAGCGGGACAGCCGGTCGGCGATCTGGTCGGCGATCTCGCCGGTGTGCAGGTCCCGCACGCTCACGTTCAGCGCCGCGCGCAGGCCGATGCCGGCCGCCGACCACTTGGCGAGTTGCTCCACGACGTCGTCGACGACCCGGCGGGTGAGGAGGCGCATCACCGCGCTCTGCTCGGCGACCCGGATCAGCTCCTCCGGGTCGACCATGCCCCGGCGGGGGTGCCGCCACCGCAGCAGCGCCTCGACCCCGACCACCTCACCGGTAGCGATGGCGATCTGCGGCTGGTAGTACATCGTGATTTCCCCGGCGTCGTCGGGCGCGTTCCCGTCCACGTGCGCCCACCCGGTCGATCCGGGCGCCTGCCCCGTCGTGCCCGGTCCGGTGTCACGTCGTGGCCAGGGACCACCGTTGCCCCTGGCGGGGAGCACGCCTGCGTTCGGCACCCGGCGGCCGTTGCCCGCTCCGGCCCGTCGCTCCCGGGTCGAACCCGAGCGGGTGCCGGCGACCGAGGCACGGGAGCTTCGGCCCCGGATCGGGTCGGCCCCGGTGGCGATCCGGTTGATCAGCTCGTCGGCGTGCACCAGCTCGGCGTCGTTGCGGCGACGGCGCCCCCACCAGCGGGGACCGGCCGGTGGCGCGGTGGCGACCGCCGATGCCGGCTCCGCGTGTGGTGTGGGCTCGGCCGGGGACCCGAGGGGCAGCGCCGCCCCGTCACCGCCGCGCACCTCGGCCGTCGCGCCCAGGGGTACGTCGACCCGCTCGACGCCGCTCGGCACGAAGTCCCGGCCGTTCCCGTCGGCCTGCTCGACCGCGCCCTCGCCGTAACCGTGCATCTCCTGCTCGGCGGCGAACGGCTCGGTGGCCTGCCCCTCCCGCTCGGCGGCGAGCGGCTCGTCCGTCGACGGGCTGGATTCCAGCACCCGGCGCAGGTCAGCGAGGAGGCCGAGTCGCTCGGCGGAGTTGTGGTCAGACTCGGGAGCATAGACGGCGACAGTGTCGTTGCGGTGCTTGGCGTCGTACATCGCCACGTCGGCGTGGCGCATCAACGTGGCGAAGTCCTCGCCGTGTTCAGGGAAGAGCGCGATCCCGATCGAACCGCCGACGTCCAACGGCAGCCCGTCGAGTGGCACCGGCTCGGCCAGCGCCTGGACCACCCGGTCGGCCAACTCCCGTGCCTGACCGACGTCGGTCAGGCCGGTCATCACGATGGCGAACTCGTCGCCGCCGAGACGGGCGATCATCTGTGGCCGGGGCTGCACGTCGGCGAGCCGGGCGCTGACCTCGACCAGGAGCCGGTCGCCCACCGCGTGACCGAGGGCGTCGTTGACGTTCTTGAAACGGTCAAGGTCGATCAGGAGCAGGGCCAGTTGACCGTCGGGCTCGCCACGGGCGGTCCGCTCGGCGTGCAGGTGCACCTGCTCGGCCACCTCGGCCAGCAGCGCCTTGCGGTTGGGAAGCCCGGTCAGCGGGTCGGCGGCGGCGAGGTGCTGCTGCTCGACCGTCAGCCGGGCCATCCGGTAGACCGCGAACAGCGGCACCAGCACCAGCGGGATCAACGCCGCGCTGACCCGGGCTGCGGCGACCAGCACCGGGGCGAGCAGCAACAGCGAACCGGTGGAGAGCAACTCGAAGCCCAGGCCCTGACGGAGGGTCGGCCACCACCGGTCGCCGAAACGCAACCGCACCGCCCAGCTGACCAGCCCGTAGTTGACGACGAACCACGCCAGCGTGGCACCGCCGACAGCGGCCACGTCGGTCCCGTGCAGACGACCGCCGGAGAAGATGGTGCCCGGGCCGAGCTGGATCACCCCGTACGCGGCGGCGAGGGCGCACGCGTACTGGCCGACGTTGAACGCGGTCCGCCAGGCCGCGTGTCGCATCCGCCAACCGGAGACGATCACCCCGACCGCCTGTACCACCACGGCGGGGCCGAGGCCCCAGCCGAGCAGGATCGCGAAGGTGAAGCAGGTGGACGGAAACACCGCTGAGGTCTGCCGACGCCCCGGCGGGACGAACGGCCGGGCGTCGCACACCACAGCGAGCACGGCCATCGTCCAGAACGCCACCGGCAGCCCGGAGACCTCGCCGGGAAGCTTCGCCAGCGGCACGGCGGCGGTCAGCGCGGCGACCACCAGGATGCCGACGACGAAGGTGGCGAACGGCGTCGCCCGCCCCGGGGGGAGCGAGTTGCGTGGATCGGCGGCCTCCACCACACCTCCCGACGACCGTCGGCGTGCCGCTGCGGTACGCCGTGACCCAATGAAACGCCCTCAGCCCCCGGTTTCCCGGTATGACAGTCACGAATCGGTCGTAGTCGTAATTAAGTTGGTATACGCCGCCAGTCGTCTCCGCAACCGTGCCGCCGGAATCACTCGCCGAACTGGGCGACCTCCCGCGCGGCGTCCGGACCCGCGTCCAGCAGCAGCCGGAACCCGTCCTCGTCCAGCACCGGCACCTTGAGGCTCGCCGCCTTGTCGGCCTTGGACCCGGGGTTGTCCCCCACGACCACGAAGCTGGTCTTCTTGGAGACCGACCCGCTGAGCTTGCCGCCCCGGCTCTGCACGGCCTCGGCGGCCTGGTCCCGGGAGAAGCCGGCCAGTGTGCCGGTCACCACCACTGTCAACCCCTCCAACGGGCGCGGACCCTCGTCGACCGCCTCCTCCGCCATCCGTACGCCCGCCTCGGCCCACTTGCGGACGACCTCCCGGTGCCAGTCCACAGCGAACCACTCGCGGATGCTGGCCGCGATGGTCGGACCGACCCCGTCAACGGAGGACAGCTCCTCCTCGCTGGCCGCATCGATGGCCTCCATCGAGCGGAAGTGCCGGGCGAGCGCCTGCGCGGCGGTGGGGCCGACATGGCGGATGGAGAGCGCCACCAACACCCGCCACAGGTCACGCTCACGGGCGACCGCCAGATTGTCCAACAACTTGACCGCGTTGCTGCCCAGCGTGCCGTCCTTGTTGACGAAGAACGGGGACCGGGACAACTGCTCGGCGTCGAGCTGGAAGAGGTCGCCCTCATCGGCGATGACGTCCGCGTCCAACAGGGCTGCCGCACCCTTGTAGCCGAGAACCTCGATGTCGAACGCGCCGCGACCGGCGAGGTGGAACACCCGCTCCCGCAGCTGGGCCGGACAGCTGCGGGTGTTGGGGCAGCGGATGTCGATGTCGCCCTCCTTGGCCGGCGCGAGCGGGGTGCCGCACGCCGGGCAGGTGGTCGGCATGACGAACGGCCGGGCGTCGGCGGGTCGCAGGTCGACGACCGGGCCGAGCACCTCGGGGATCACGTCGCCGGCCTTGCGCAGGACCACCGTGTCGCCGATGAACACGCCCTTGCGTTCGACCTCACGGGCGTTGTGCAGGGTGGCCAGCGCGACGGTCGAGCCGGCGACCCGCACCGGTTCGAGCACGGCGAACGGGGTGACCCGACCGGTGCGCCCCACGTTGACGTCGATGTCGAGCAGCTTGGTGGTGACCTCCTCCGGCGGGTACTTGAAGGCGATCGCCCATCGCGGCGCGCGGCTGGTCGAGCCCAGCCGGCCCTGGATGGACACCGGGTCGACCTTGACCACGACCCCGTCGATCTCGTGCTCGACGTCGTGGCGGTGCTCGGCGTAGTAGGCGATGTATTCGGCCACGCCGGCCAGATCCCTGACGACCCGCCACCGGTCACTGGTCGGCAGCCCCCACGCCTTCAGGGCCGCGTACGACTCGGACTGGGCGGTGGGCTGGAACCCCCGGCGGGCGCCGATGCCGTGCACCACCAGGCGCAGCGGTCGGGAGGCGGTGATCCGTGGGTCCTTCTGCCGAAGGCTGCCCGCGGCGGCGTTGCGGGGGTTGGCGAACGGCGCCTTGCCCTGCTCCACCAGGCCCGCGTTGAGGTCGGCGAACGCGGCGACCGGGAAGTAGATCTCGCCCCGGACCTCCACCAGCTCGGGCACGTCCGGGAAGTCGGCCGACGCGGTGAGTTGGCCGGGCACGTCGCGGATGCTGCGCACGTTGGCGGTGACGTCCTCGCCGGTGCGGCCGTCACCCCGGGTGGCCGCACGGACCAGCCGGCCCTTCTCGTAGGTCAGGTTGATCGCCAGCCCGTCGACCTTCAACTCGCACAGGTAGGGCACCGCGCCACCGGCGTCCCGCTCGACCCGCTCGGCCCACGCCGCCAACTCCTCGTCGGCGAACGCGTTGTCGAGCGACAGCATCCGCTCGGCGTGGGTGACCGGGGTGAAGTCGGTGGAGAACGTGCCACCCACCCGTTGGGTCGGCGAGTCGGGCGTCCGCAGCGCCGGGAACTCCGCCTCCAGTGCCTCCAGCTCGCGCAACTGCCTGTCGAACTCGGAGTCGGTGATGGTCGGCGAGTCCAACACGTAGTAGCGGTATTGGTGCTCGGTCAGCTCCTGGCTGAGCGTGGCGTGCCGCTCCCGGGCCTGCGGCGTGGGCTCTGCCCCGGCCGCCGCCTCCTGAGCCGGGCTGACCTGCTGACCGATCTGTTCCTCGGACACACCGCCACCTTCGGACACGCCTGCGACCTCCCTGATCACGCTACTCCGGCACGGTATCGGGCCGGTGGGACAATCCGGCGTCCGCCCGCGCCGGAAGCGACGCCGCCCTCACCCGCTTTCGGTGATCGACTCCACATCGGCGACCTGGTGCCTTCCCACCGCCCCGACACCCCCACCTCGCCGACCTGGAGTCGATCACCGAGCCAGGGCACCCCGGGTGGTGGGGACGCTCCGGCGTTGTCGGCGGGCGGCCTGGGCGGCGGCGTGCGACGATCGCCGGACGGTGCGACCCTCGGGGTCGCCGAGAGGCGGAGGTACGGATGCCCGAGGCGCTGCTCTGGGCGGTGGCGATCCTGCTGGCGGTTGCCGCCGGTTGGGCGTGGAACAGTTGGCGGCACCGTGTGTCGACCCGCCCTCCGGGCAGCCCGGACCGGCGCGCCCCGGACCGCCCCGGCGGTCGGCGTCCGGCTCCGCCCCGACCACGCAGCACCGACCGGCCGGCCAAGCCCCGCCCGCGCGACTCCGACCGGCACGAAGCCCCGGCACCCGGCGAGATCTGGTGGGCCGACGTGCCGTACGCCGATGGCACCGGATCGAAGGTGCGCCCATGCCTGGTGCTTCGTGCCGACTCCCGGGGCGCCGACGTCCTGAAGATCACCAGCCAGGACAAGAGCGACCGGGACGACCACGTGCGGATCCCCACCCGGGACTGGGACCCTGGCGCGGAGCACGACAGCTACCTCAGCCTGACCGAGCCCATCCGCCTCAGCTCGGCCGCCTTCGCCGACCACGCCGGCCGCTGCGACGCCGACCTGTGGAAGAAGGTCCGCAGCCTGCGGCACCTGCCCACCGCCTGACCACCCCGTCGCGCCAGCCCTGACCCTGGGGGCTGATCCACTCGGGTTCCTGAAAAACGTGCCATCACATGCCCCGCGATGCCCCGACTTCCAGGAACCCGAGTCGATCACAGGCACCGACCGGGCAGGCGGACCTCGCACGCGGCCCAGCCGGGCCGACCCCGGCACGCGGAAGGTCAGTCCCAGGTCGCGCCGAGGGTGGCGAGTTGGTCGGCGTACTCGATGCGGTCCGCCCACCCGGTCGGCCAGGCGGCCATCCCGACCGCCGCGCCCACGAACGCGCCGGCCAGGGCGGCGATCGAGTCAGAGTCGCCGGCGGTGGTCGCGCCCCGGGCCAGGACGGTGACCGGGTCGTCGGCGTGCCGTACGGCGCAGAGCAGCGCGGTGGCCAGCGCCTCCTCGGCGACCCAGCCCTCTCCGGTGGCCCGGCACGGGTCACCGCCGTCGTCCGGCTGCCCCAGCGCGTCCACCAGTCGACCCAGCACCGCCAGGCACTCGTCCCAGCCCCGGGCGATGAACTCCTCCGGAGAACGCGAACCGGGGCGCTGCCACAGGTCACCCAGCCACTGCTCCCGGTAGACCAGGCGCTGGGACCACGCCCGCTCGATGAGCAGCGCGGGCACCTCGGGCAGTGTGGCGCCCGCGCGTAGCGCGAAGACCGCGTACGCGGTCAGCTCGCTGGCGGTCAGCCCGGTCGGGTGACCGTGGGTCAGCCCGGCCTGCAACTGGGCGAGCCCGGCCAGCGTGTCCAGGTCGACGTCGAGCAGGCCGACCGGGGTGACCCGCATGTTGGCCCCGCAGCCCTTCGACCCGGCCACTGTCGCTTCCTGCCAGCGCACCCCACGGCTCAGCTCGGCGCAGGCGCGCAGGCAGGTCATGCCCGGAGCGCGGTTGTTGTCCGGGCTGACCGACCAGGCCATGAAGCGTCGCCGCAGCAGAGGCTCCACCGCCTCCGGCGTGAACGACGGCGCTTCGTGCAGCGCCCAGCCAACGGCGAGCGCCATCTGGGTGTCGTCGGTGACCAGGGCCGGCTCGCCGGACAGCTCGCGGGGACCTGCCGGACCGTAGCGGTGCTCGATCTCGGCTACGGTCAGGAACTCGGTCGGCTTGCCCAGCGCGTCACCGTAGGCGAGGCCGAAGAGCGAACCGGAGGCACGCAGCGCGGGGGTGTGGATCACGGCGGCCATCATGCCCCGCAGCCGCAACCCACGCCGAGGTCAGTCCCAGCAGAGACAGAACGGGTGGCCGGCCGGATCGGCGTAGACCCGGAAACCCTCGCCCTCGCCCGGCAGTCGACGGGCACCGAGCGCGAGCGCCGCCTTCTCCGCGCTCTCGATGTCGTCCACCGTCACATCCAGGTGGAACTGCTGAGGGCGCTCCGGGTCCGGCCAGGCCGGTGACCGCAGGTTGAGCGCCTGCTGGAAGGCGAGACGAGGCTGGTGCCCGGGCGGACCGCCCAGCACCACCCAGTCGTCGTCGGAGTCACCCTCGGCGAAGGGGATGCCGAGCAGCTCGGCGTAGAACGCCGCCAGCGCCCGCGGATCCGGGCAGTCGATCACCACTGAACGCAGCTGTCCAATCATGACCGTCATCCTGCCCAGCGGGTACGACAGGAAACCTCAGACCTCGGCGAGCCTCCGGCCGGCGTCCCGGCAGGCCGCGAGCACCGCCCGCGCGTACTCCGGGGTGGCACCGGCGAGACCGCAGGCCGGAGTGACCACCACCTGCTGGGCCAGCTGTCGGCGGGGGAAGCCGAGGCGGTCCCAGAGCTGGCGTACCCGGTCGGCGATCTGCGCGGAGGTCGGAGCGCGACCGGCCGACGGCGGTCGGGTCGGCGCGGCCCCGGCCAGCAACCCGAGGCCGGCGTCGATCGCCTCGCCCAGCGGGTCCAGGTCGGTGACGAGGTCCAGGTCGAGGGCGACAGCGACGGCACCGGTGGAGCGGATCAGCTCCAGCGGTACGTCCGGGGCGCAGCAGTGCACGAGCGTCGGCACGCCGACCGCCTCGACGACAGTGCGCAGCAGCGCGGCGGCGTCCACCGAGTCGACCGCCCGGTACGCGCCGAACCCGCTCTCGGTCGGCACCCGCCCGGCCAGCACGACCGGCAGCGACGGTTCGTCCACCTGGAGCACCACCGACGCCCGGGGCAGCCGCCGGGCCACCGCCGCGACGTGCTCGCGCAGCCCTTCGGCGAGGGAACCGGTCAGATCGCGGACCGCGCCAGCGTCGCGCAACAGGCGGCCGCCGATCGGCAGCTCCAGGGAGGCGGCAAGCGTGAGCGGACCAGCGGCCTGCACCTTGATCGGCCCGGCGTACTCCTCGGCCTGCTCGGCGAGCTGGTCCAGGTCGCGTTCCATGAGGTCGAGGGCCCGGCGCAGGTCGCGGCCCGGGCGCGGGGCGACCCGCCACCGGCCGGCGTACACCTCGACGGGCAGGTCGACCAGCAAGCCGGCGGAACGGCCGATCAGGTCCGCGCCAGGGCCACGGGCCGGCAGTTCGGGCAGGTGGGGCAGGTCCGGAAGCTCACCGAGGACCACCCGCTGGGCCTCGCCGATGTCGGTGCCGGGCAGCGAACCGATTCCGGTTGCCGAACCCGCCGGCCAGGGCCACGCCTGATCTGTCACGGGCGAAGGCTATCCCGCGGGCACCTGGGCCGTGCGGTCAGCCGGTGATGGTCGCCGAGCCGAGGACCACGTCACCGGCCGGGTCCGGCCGGTACGCGACCAGCGCCTGACCGGCGGCGACGCCGCGTACCGGCTGGCGCAGCTCGGCGTGCAGCAGGTCACCGTCGAGGGCGACCGTGGCGGGCACCACGCTGCCGTGTGCGCGCAACTGCACCTCGCACTCCACCGGGGAGTCCGGAAGCGCGCCGCCGGTCCAGACCGGACGAACGGCACGGACCTCGGACACCTCCAACGCCTCGGCCGGGCCGACGGTCACCGTGTTGGTCTTCGGGGTGATGGAGAGCACGTAGCGCGGCCGGCCGTCCGGGGCGGGCCGGTCCAGGTGCAGCCCGCGACGCTGCCCCACCGTGTACGCGTACGCGCCGCTGTGGCTGCCGACCACCGCGCCGGTGCTCGCGTCCACCACGTCGCCGGGCGCCTCGCCGAGCCGGCCGGCCAGGAAGCCACGGGTGTCACCGTCGGCGATGAAGCAGATGTCGTGCGAGTCGGGCTTGTCGGCGACCGCCAGGCCACGCTCGGCGGCTTCCGCGCGGACCTGCGCCTTGGTCGAGTCGCCCAGCGGGAAGATCGACCGGTCCAGCTGCTCGCGGGTGAGCACGGCCAGCACGTACGACTGGTCCTTGGCCACGTCGACACTGCGCCGCAGCAGCCCGTCGGAGCCGAGCCGGGCATGGTGCCCGGTCACCACCGCGTCGAAGCCCAGCGCCACCGCCCGGTCCAGCACCGCCGCGAACTTGATCTTCTCGTTGCAGCGCAGGCAGGGGTTCGGCGTGCGGCCGGCAGCGTACTCGGCGACGAAGTCGTCCACCACGTCCTCGTGGAAGCGGTCGGCCATGTCCCACACGTAGAAGGGGATGCCGATCACGTCGGCGGCCCGGCGGGCGTCCCGGGAATCCTCCAGGGTGCAGCAGCCGCGCGCCCCGGTCCGATAGGTCTGTGGGTTGCGGGCCAGCGCCAGGTGCACGCCTGTCACGTCGTGCCCGGCCGCCACCGCCCGCGCCGCCGCCACGGCCGAGTCAACCCCGCCCGACATCGCCGCCAGAACCCTCACCGGCCCACTCCCTTCCCCGTTCCCGGGACAACCCTATCCACCAGCCCGGGCAAGCCCCGGGGACCGGGTCAGCGGGGAGTACGGAGGGCGGCGGCGCGGCGGGCCCGCTCGACAGCTGCCGGAAGGGCCGCCACGACGGCGTCGACGTCGGCCTGGGTGCTCGTGTGGCCCAGGGAGAAGCGCAGCGAGGATCGGGCGCGGTCGTCGTCGGCGCCCATCGCCAGGAGTACGTGCGACGGCTGGGCCACCCCCGCTGAGCAGGCTGAACCCGTCGAGCAGGCGATCCCCTGCGCGTCGAGCAGCAGGAGCAGCGCGTCGCCTTCGGAGCCCGGGAAGGAGAAGTGCGCGTTGCCGGGCAGCCGGTCGGCGGGGTCACCGTTGTAGATCACCTCGGGCACCGCCCGACGTACCCGCTCGATCAGGTCGTCGCGGAGTGCGGCCACCCGGGCCGCGTACTCCTGCTGGCCCTTCACCGCCGCCTCGACGGCGACCGCGAAGGCGACGATGCCTGCGGTGTCCAGGGTGCCGGAGCGGATGTCACGTTCCTGGCCGCCACCGTGCAGCAGCGGCGTGGCCGCCACGTCCCGGGCCAGCAGCAGTGCGCCCACCCCGGCCGGGCCGCCCAGCTTGTGCCCGGTGACGGTCAGCGCGGCGACCCCGCTGGCGGCGAAGTCGACGGGCACCTGACCGACCGCCTGGATGGCGTCGGTGTGGAACGGCACACCGTGTTCGGCGGCGACGGCGGCCAGCTCGGCGACCGGTTGGACGGTGCCCACCTCGTTGTTCGCCCACATCGCGGTGACGACTGCCACCCGGTCGGCGTGCGCGGACAACTCGGCGCGCAGGTCCTCCGGGTCGAGCCGACCGACGGCGTCCACCGGGAGCAGACCGACCTCGGCGCCCTCGTGCTGCGCCAACCAGTCGACCGCGTCCAGCACCGCGTGGTGCTCGACGGCGCTGGAGACCACCCGGCGGCGGTCGGCGCCGGCATCTCGGCGAGCCCAGAAGATGCCCTTGACCGCGAGGTTGTCGCTTTCGGTGCCGCCACCGGTGAAGATCACCTCGGAGGGTCGTGCGCCCAGCACCGCGGCCACCCGTTCACGCGACTCTTCGACCCGGCGGCGGGCACGGCGGCCCGACGCGTGCAGGGAGGACGCGTTGCCGACCTCGCGGGCGGTAGCGACGTACGCCTCCAGTGCCTCGTCGAGCATCGGAGTCGTCGCCGCGTGATCCAGGTAAGCCATCACCGTTCAGCGTACGGCCGACACGTCGGGGGCCGGATGCCGGAGTGGCTTCACGCCATGTGCCGGGGTGGGACTCCCCACCGCCGGTGTCGACCAGGGTCTGCAGCAGCCGCTCCATCACGACCTGGGCGCGGGCCGA
>NZ_JBSFBM010000106.1:0-19509 GCF_053592955.1 Micromonospora sp. NPDC002411
GCGGCCCGGACGTCGAGCTGCGGCACTGTCGGCGGGGTGTTCTCCGGCGCCCAGCCAGGCCGCGGCGACCAACGCCGGGACGCCGACCGCGGTCACGACGATCGCCCTGGCCGGGAAGTACGCCGACGTCCGCACCACCCATCCGGCCGCGATGAGGAACACCAGGAGGTACGCGGTCACCACCGCGATCGCGAGGGCGCCGGCGGTCGGGCCGACGCGTTGCCACCGTGGCCGGACGGTGCTGGCGAACAACTCGTCGACCCGGTTACGCGCGTCGCGCCGCCCCAGCCACGCCCCGCCGGCCAGCGCGAGTGGGAGCAGCACCATCAGCATCGTCCGGGTGGTGACCGCCAGTTGCATCCAGCGCCCGGCGAAGAACTGGGTGGCGGTGAGCAGCAGGACCGTGCCGGTCACCAGCATCAGCAGGGCGACGGCCACCGCCGCCGACCGGCGGAGTTCGATGCGCAGAATTCGTCCGGTCACGCCGACACCCGCCCACGGTAGGCGCGCAGCACCGACGAGTAGCCGCGTTCGGTGGCGCTGTCGCCGGCGTCGTCGGCGCCGCCCTGCTCGGCCAGCTCACCGGTGCTGCCCTGCCACACCAACCGGCCCTCGCTGACCAGCACCACGTCGGTGCAGGCCACAGCGACGTCCTCGACCAGGTGGGTGGAGACGAGTACGCAGCTGTCCAGGCCGATCTCACGCAGCAGCTCACGGAAGTCGAGGCGCTGCTCCGGGTCCAGACCGACCGTCGGCTCGTCGAGCAGCAGCACCGCCGGGTCGTTGACGATCGCCTGGGCGATGCCGGCGCGGCGCAGCATCCCGCCGGACAGCGTCTTCATCCGGGAGTCGGCGCGGTCCGCTAGACCCACCCGTTCGATGGCCCGTTGCACAGCACCGGGGATGACCGCCTTCGGCATCTCCTTGAGCCAGGCCAGGTACTCGACGAACTCCCGGACCGTGAAACGCGGGTAGAAGCCGAAGTGTTGCGGCAGGTAGCCCAGGCCACGTCGTACCCGGCGCAGGTCCGCGCCGGACGTGACGTCCTCGCCGAGCAGTGTGAGTCGACCAGCGGACGGCTTCACCACGGTGGCGAGGGCCCGCATCAACGTCGTCTTGCCGGCGCCGTTGGGGCCGAGCAGCCCGTGTACGCCGATGCCCAACGACAGGTCCAGACCGTTGACCGCCAGGTGCCGGCCGGCCTTGACCTGCAACGTCTCGGCGTGCACCGCCCACGGGTAGGTCGACGGCGCGGTCTCCGCCACGCTGACCGTACGCATCATCATGTCTCCGTATCTCGTCATCGGAAGGTGCTGGTGGGTAGCTGCGACCGCCATCGGGCCTGGACGAAGACCACGGCCAGCAACAGCACCGTGATGAGCGCCCAACCGGTCAGGCTGCTGCCCGCGAGGACGGCCGGGAGTCGCCCGCCGACCAGGCTCGGGGCCACCACACCCACGGACCAGGTGAGCGCCAACGTGAGGGCGGCCCGGTCGATCCCGACCACAGTGCCGAGCGCCAACGCCCCGGCGGTGAAGCCCAGGGCCGGCAGCAACCAGAGGCCGGGGGAGTGCCCGGTGCCCCAGCCGGCCACCGCCAGCACCGGCAGGACCGCGACCAGCACCCCCAACGTGCGGCGCATGAGGAGCGGCAGGCCGGTACGAGGTGTGGTGGTCGTCAACTCCCAGGCCGGGTCGACGCGCCGGCTCCAGACGGCGGCCACCGGCAGCAGCGGCGCGACCGGCGCGACAAGCAGCACCAGTGACGGCAGGGTGGCGAAGGTCTTCTCGAACAGGACCGCGGCCAGCATCAGCCCGGCGGCGGTGCCGAGCCACGGCAGGATCCGGGCGGCCACCCCGGTACGCCGTAGCCGCCGCCGTCGCACCGGCCCCGGACCGCTGGCGATCCCGGCGGCGACAGTGCCGGCGACCCGGTCCAGCAGGTCACGCGTGCCGGGGTCGACAGCATCGGTCAGCAGTGCCCGGCAGTCGGCGCAGGTCTCCAGGTGCGCCTCCACCGCCCAGATGGTCGCGTCGTCGACGCCCACACCGCCCGAGGCGTAGTGGGAGATGAGAGCGGGTGCGGGGTGAGTGGTCATGACAGCGCCTCCCGGAGTGCGATTCGGGCCCGTCGCGCGCGGGTTTTCACGGTCCCCTCCGGCATGCCGAGCAGCAGCGACGTCTCCCGGGCGGTCAACCCGTCGAGGACCATCGCGCGGAGTACCTGCCGTAGCTCCGGGGGTAGCGCGTGCAGGGCCTTTTCGAGGTTGGCGTCCAACCCGCCGGCCAGCGCCTCCTCCTCGGCGGCCGGGGCCACTGTCTCGAAGGTCTGCACCGCCGGGATCCGCTCGCGTCGAGCCCGGTGGCGGAACGCGTCGACCAGCCGGTGGGCGGCGATCGTCCACAGCCAGCCCACGGCGCTGCCGGACGCGGAGGACGACTGCGCCTGACTGCCGGCCGACCGCCACACCGCCAGGTACGTCTCCTGCAACACCTCGGCCACCACGTCCTCGTCGGCGCAGCGCCGACGCAGACGTGCGGTCAACCAGGGGGCGGTACGCCGGTACAGCGCGTCGAACGCGCGTCGGTCGCCCCGAGCGACCCGGCGGAGCAGTTCGCCCTCGTCGAGCCCGTCCAGACTTCGTCTCACGAAAGGCAAGACGACGCGTACCCCCGCTTCGGTTCTCGTTCTGCCGTGACCGCCGTCACACCTGGCATCCGTCGACCGCGATCCGTCGAGGCGTGACACCCCACACACTGGGAACGTCGTACGCCTTCCGGGCGTTCACCTCCACCACGACCCCTGCTCGTCATGTCCTCGCCTCCCCCCACCATGCCCGCTGCTCCTGCGGGTGCGGGGACGCCCCGCACCGCGTGTGACGAGACACCCGCTTCCGCAGAGAGATCGAGATGATGAAGCAGTCCGTGGAAGAGACCGGAGCGGGCACCCGCACGGCAGATCCGACGATCACCGAGGGCGTCCTGCCCGGCGATCTGATGACCAACCGTCAGCGGGTGCAACTCGTCCTCGTGCTGGGGGCGTTGATCGCGATCGGGCCGCTGACCATCGACATGTACCTGCCCGCGCTGCCCGCCATCACGGCAGGTCTCCAGACCACCGAGACCGCTGTGCAGCTGACGCTGACCGGCACGCTTGTCGGTCTCGCCCTGGGCCAGTTGCTGATCGGTCCGCTCTCCGATGTGGTCGGACGGCGGATTCCGCTGCTGGCTGGGCTGGCCGCGCACATCGTGGCCTCCGTGCTGTGCGTCTTCGCGCCCAACATCGAGGTGCTCGGCGCGCTGCGCGTGCTGCAGGGGCTCGGTGTCGCGGCCGCCACAGTTGTCGCCACGGCCGTCGTCCGCGACCTGTTCAGCGGGGCGTCCTTCGCCCGGATCTTCTCCCGGCTGATGCTCGTCATGGGCTTGGCGCCCATTCTCGCGCCGACGCTGGGCAGCGGCCTGCTGAGCTGGACCGACTGGCGGGGCGTCTTCGCGGCGCTGGCGGTGCTCGGTGCGCTGCTGATCGTCGTGGCCGCGCTCCAGCTCCAGGAGACCCTTCCGGTGGCGCGTCGACGGCACGGAGGGGTGGCTGCCACAGTGCGCGACTACCGGGGGCTGCTCAACGACCGGGCGTTCGTCGGCCTGGTGCTGGTCGCCGGGCTGGCGATGGCTGCCCTGTTCGCGTACGTCTCGGGTTCGTCGTTCGTGCTTCAGCAGGAGTACGGCCTCGACGAGCAGCAGTTCGGCATCGCCTTCGGGGCCGGCGCGGTGGGCCTGATCGGGGCCACCCAGTTCAACGTCCGGCTGCTGCGCCGCTACACCCCGCAGCAGATCCTGGTCAGCGCCCTGATCGCCGGCACGGCGGCCGGCCTGCTGCTGGTCATGTTCGCGGCGACCGGCATCGGTGGCCTGGGCACCCTGCTCGCGTCACTGTGGCTGGTCCTGGCCGCCGCCGGCCTCGCCCTGCCGAACGCGCCGGCGCTGGCCATGAGCCGGCACAGCGAGGCCGCTGGCACCGCCGCGGCGCTGCTCGGCGCGGTGCAGTTCGGCATCGGCGCGTTGTCCGCGCCCCTGGCCGGTCTGTTCGGCACCGGGAGCGTACCGATGGCGATCGTCATCGCGGGCGGCATGGCCGCCGCCCTGGTGGTCATGCTCGTCGTCGTCCCCCGTGCCAGCCTCGGCGCCGTCGACCCGGACCTCGCGGTCGCGGTGCACTAGGGCCGCACGAGACAGCGGGCGGGCCGGTCACCCGGCCCGCCCGACGATTCAGCGGATCTCGGTGGTGTCCTCCGGGCGCGGTTGACCGCGCGGCGGAGCGGACCAGGGCGACTCGCCACCGACCCGGCGCGGCAGCGGCTCGGTCGGCGTCGAATCAGCCGGGTAACCCAGAGTGAGCGGCGCGGTGTCCCGCTCCGTCGGCGTGGCCGGCGGCCAGTCGGTGAGGGTGAAGTCGTCGTTGCGGGGGCCTCCGTCCGGCACGGGGGCCGGCGTCGCGGCCGGCTCGGTCGCCGGGTGGGGCCATTGCCGCCACCGCTGCATGCTGAAGGTCGCCATCAGCAGCAGCAGGCCCACGAGGAAGAGCGTGCCGTTCTCCACCGGCAGCCGCAGCGGCAGCGGATCGCCGAACACCTTCCACCCGTGCGGGATCGCGTCCCGCACCGCGAACGGCGCCACGAACATCCCGATGTACGGGGTGACCAGCAGCAATCCGGCCACCAGCGGGCCCAGCGGTGAGAAACGCAGCGTGCCGAGCAGGCCCAACAGGACACCGCCGACACCGAGGTACACGGCCGGCTCGATCAGGTTGGCGGTGTTGAACGTGCCGATCTCCACCCAGCGGTCGACCGTCCGGCTCGACCCGTCCTGCCCCAGTGTGACCAGCACCCAGGTGATGGGCGCCACCACCAGCCCGGCGAGGAAGCTCCAGAGATGTCGCATCCGCGCACCGTACCGTTTTCGACATGACTGAGCACCTCTCCGCCGCACCGGTCGGCAAGCCGACGTCGTACTCGCGCGTCACGCTGAGCAAGATCATGACCGCTGTGGACGTGAACCTCTACGGCACCGTGCACGGCGGGGTCCTGATGAAGTTCGTCGATGACGTGGCGGGCGCCGCCGCGGCCCGGCACAGCGGAGGCACGGCGGTGACCGCGGCGATCGACGAGATCGTCTTCTCCGAGGCGGTCCGGGTCGGTGACCTGGTGCACGCACACGCGCAGGTGAACTGGACCGGCCAGACCTCGATGGAGGTCGGCGTGCGGGTGGTCGCCGAACGGTGGGACTCGGCCGAGGACGCGGCGGTGCGGGTGGCCACCGCATACCTGGTCTTCGTCGGCGTGGACGTCGGCGGGGCGCCGCGGGCGGTCCGCCCGGTGCTGCCGGAGACCGCGGAGGACGAGCGCCGGTACAAGGAGGCGGAGATCCGCCGGGCGCACCGCCTCGCCCGCCGCCGCGCCATCCAGGCCCACCGCGCCGGCTGACCCACATGGGTCGGCGGGGTGGAGTGTGGGACGGGCACGCGTCGGTCGGCGCACCCGGTGCGCAGAATGGCGCTTCGAGGTAGGGCAAGATGGCGCCACGGCCCATTCACAACGTCGTGCCGGGCCAGGGGAGGGTGGACCAGTGGGTGACATGCTGTGGGCGCCGCCGGCGGACGTACGCGAGCGGTCCCGGATCGGCGGCTACCTGCGCTGGCTGCGGGAGCACCGAGGGCTGGACTTCGCCGACTACGACGCGCTGTGGCGCTGGTCCACCACCGATCTGGACGGGTTCTGGCGCTCCATCTGGGATCACTTCGAGGTGATCGCGCACACCCCGCCGACCGCCACCTTGGCCGAGCGGGGGATGCCCGGGGCCCGCTGGTTCCCCGGGGCCACGCTCAACTACGCGGAGAACGTGCTGCGGATGCCGGGGCGGGTCGACGACGACCCGGTGGTGATCGCGCACGGGCAGACCCGACCGCCGGTCACGCTGACCGCCGGGGAGCTGCGTGCGCAGGTGCGCCGGGTGTCGGCAGGGCTGCGCCGGCTCGGCGTCACCGCCGGTGACCGGGTGGCGGCGTACGCCCCCAACATTCCCGAGACGTACGTCCTCCTGCTGGCCACCGCCAGCCTGGGCGCTGTCTTCTCGTCCTGCGCGCCCGAGTTCGGCACCCGCAGCGTCACCGACCGGTGGCAGCAGATCGAGCCGACCGTGCTGGTCGCCGTGGACGGCTACCGCTACGGCGACAAGCCGGTGGACCGGCGCGCCGAGGTGGCGGCGATCCGGGCCGCCCTGCCGTCGCTGCGGCACACCGTCAGCATCCCCTACCTCGACCCGCAGGCGACGCCGCAGGACGGCGAGCTGGGCTGGGCCGAGCTGGCCGCGCCGACCGACGAGCCGTTGACGTTCACGCCGGTACCGTTCGACCACCCGCTCTACGTTCTCTACTCCTCGGGCACCACCGGGCTGCCCAAGCCGATCGTGCACGGCCACGGCGGCATCCTGCTGGAACACCTGAAGATGCTCGCCCTGCACCACGACCTGGGCCCGGCGGACCGCTTCTTCTGGTTCACCACCACCGGCTGGATGATGTGGAACTTCCTGGTCTCGGGCCCGGCGGTGGGCGCGACCATCGTGCTCTTCGACGGCAATCCCGGCCACCCCGACCTCGGTGGGATGTGGCGGCTGGCGGCGGAGACCGGCACCACGTACTTCGGCACCTCAGCCCCGTTCCTGTTGGCCTGCCGCAAGGCCGGGCTGGTCCCACGGGAGATCGCCGACCTGTCCGCGCTGCGCGGGGTGGGTTCCACTGGTGCGCCGCTGCCCGCCGAGGGCTTCCACTGGGTGTACGAGACCGTCGGCGACCACCTCCAGCTCCAGTCGCTCTCCGGTGGCACCGACGTGTGCACCGGTTTCGTCGGTGGGGTGCCGCTGCTGCCGGTGTACGCCGGTGAGATCGCCTGCCGTGCCCTGGGCGCGAAGGTGGAGGCCCGCTCCGCCGACGGCACCCCGGTCATCGGTGAACTGGGCGAGTTGGTGATCACCGAGCCGATGCCGAGCATGCCGGTGGGCTTCTGGAACGACAGGGACGGCGTCCGCTACGCCGAGGCGTACTTCGACGTCTACCCCGGCGTGTGGCGGCACGGCGACTGGATCACCATCAACGAGAGGGGCGGCTGCGTGATCACCGGACGCTCCGACGCCACCCTCAACCGTGGTGGGGTGCGGCTGGGCACCGCCGAGTTCTACTCCGTGGTCGAGGGGCTGGACGAGGTGCTCGACTCCGTCGTCGTGCACCTGGAGGACGACGAGGGTGGCGCCGGTGAGCTGCTGCTCTTCGTGGTGCTCGCCGAGGGTCTGACCCTTGACGACGCGATGCGCGCGACGATCTGTCGCGAACTCCGCACCGCTCTCTCGCCCCGACACGTGCCCGACGAGATCCACCAGGTGCGGTCGGTGCCCCGCACCCTGTCGGCGAAGAAGCTGGAGGTGCCGGTCAAGAAGATCCTCACCGGCACGCCGGTGGACCAGGCCGCGGCGAAGGGTGCCCTGGCCAACCCCGAGTCCCTGACCGCCTTCGCGGCCCTGGCCCAACGCCGTCCCCCGACCGGAACGCCCGTCTGAGACCTCCCGCGCTGGGCTCGGAGGGCCCGCCCGAGGCCTGGTCCGCGTCCCTTGTTCACCTTCCCCGCGTCCACGCCCGTCGCGGCGATCGGCCCCGACCCGACCCCGACCCCGACCCCGACCCGGGATTGTTTGCCCCTTTGCTCTGCACCCCCGGATGCGCCAGTCGGAGTCCCGCACTGGTCCGTGGAGGTCGGTGCGGGCCGACGCGGCTGGCGCATCGGCGGGTGCAGAGCAAAGGGAAGGTCGGTGGGTGGCGGCTGGCGCATCGGCGGGTGCAGAGCAAAGGGAGACTCAGCACCTAGTCGGCCCACTCGCGGGCGCGCACGTCGGACGTTCCGCAGGGCACGGCGACCGGACTACCGGAGGGAGTGGGTGACTCTCTCGGTGATGAGCCTGTCGGCCAACCGGGCGGGGTCCTGGTTGGCGCAGAGGACCACGGTGGCGGCCCGGGTCAGCGGTGCCAGCAGCCAGTCGACCGGGTCGGGGTGCCCGGCGGCGTCGATGAGGACCCGGGCGCCGGGAAGAATGCCCAGTTCGTCGGCGCGGGCCTCGGCCCGGGTCAGCAGACGCGCGTCGGCGGGGCCCGGACCGGGCTGCGGCGTGAAGTGGTCGCCGTGCCGGCGTACCTCCACCACGTAGTCGGCGAACCCTGGCGGCACCTGCCGTAGTGGGGCGGCGAGCGGGGCCAACCCGAGGGCGTACCGCTCGTCGGCAGCCCAGGACTGCGCCTCGTCGAACTGGTCGACGGCGGCGAAGAGCACGTCCACGGCTCCCGGCGTGTCGACGACGTTCAACTTGGCCGACCAGCAACCCAGCAGCACCGCCGCGGCCTGCCAGTGCGGCGGCAGCAACACGCCGGCCGGGGTGCCCGGGGCGAGGCCGACCTCGTCGACGAGAAGATTGGCGGTCTTCGCCACCCAGTTCGCCAGGGTGGTGCCGGAAAGTTCGGTGCGGTCCCCGCTGGCATCGTCGTACCAGGTGAGCAACGGTCTGGTCGGGTCGGTCGCGATCGCATCGGCGAAGACCCGGGCAATATTGTCGGCCATCGGCGCGAACGATACGCCCCTGCCGGCCGTACTCGATGGCGATGACAAGTCGGCGTACCGTCGGGTCGCAGTCAGCGCCGCCCCCGCGCTCCGGCGTAGGCTTGGCCCCCGGAGTGTTTTTCCCCACAGACCCGCCAGTGCAAGGAGTCGCCCCGTGACCGCCGGTCGCCCGCCCCGCGTGCTCATCGACGCCACGAGTGTCCCCGCCGACCGTGGTGGTGTCGGTCGCTACGTCGACGGTCTGCTCGGTGCCCTCGGCAAGGTGTGCGGGTCGGGGGTGGAGCTGGCGGTGGTCAGCCTCCGCACCGACCTGGAGCGTTACACCCGCATGCTGCCCGGTGCGGAGATCATTCCCGCCCCGGCCGCCGTGGCCCACCGTCCGGCCCGGCTCGCCTGGGAGCAGACCGGCCTGCCGCTGCTCGCCCAGCAGGTCGGTGCGGAGGTGCTCCACTCGCCGTTCTACACCTGCCCGCTGCGGGCCGGCTGTCCGGTCACTGTCACAGTGCACGACGCGACGTTCTTCACCGAGCCGGAGCACTACGACAAGTCCCGCCGCACGTTCTTCCGCAGCGCCATCAAGACCTCGCTGCGCCGCGCCGACCGGGTGATCGTGCCCAGCAAGGCCACCCGGGACGAGCTGATCCGGCTGCTCGACGCCGACCCGACCCGGATCGACGTGGCCTACCACGGTGTCGACCAGGCTGCCTTCCACGCTCCCACCGAGGAGGAGAAGGCCCGAGTCCGCGCTCGGCTGGGGCTCGGCAACAGCAGCTACGTCGCGTTCCTCGGGGCCAAGGAGCCGCGGAAGAACGTACCCAACCTGATCCGTGGTTGGGCGCGCGCGGTGGCCGACCGGTCCGACCCGCCGGCCCTGGTGATCGCCGGCGGGCAGGGGCACGACGACGACATCGACCGGGCCGTCGCCGAGGTGCCGTCGCACCTGCGCCTGCTGCGCCCCGGCTACCTGCGTTACGCCGACCTTCCGGGCTTCCTCGGTGGCGCCCTGGTCGCCGCCTATCCGTCCTACGGCGAGGGGTTCGGCCTGCCGATCCTGGAGGCGATGGCGTGCGCCGCCCCGGTGCTGACCACTCCCCGGCTGTCGCTGCCCGAGGTGGGTGGCGACGCGGTCGCGTACACGTCGGAGGACCCGGAGCAGATCGGCACCGACCTGGCCGCCCTTCTCGACGACGAGCAACGACGGTTGTCGCTGGCGAAGGCGGGCTTCGACCGGGCGAAGGAATTCACCTGGGAGTCCAGCGCCGAGGTGCACATCGCCGCCTGGAGCCGGGCCCGATCCTGACTCTCCGACCCGAGTGGTGACCCGTGCCACTCCGGACAGGCTCGTCGGGCATGATGTGCGGATGCTTTATGCGGTCATTCCGGCAGGTGGCAGCGGCACGAGGTTGTGGCCGTTGTCCCGCGCCGGCCACCCGAAGTTTCTCCATCCGCTGACCGGCACCAGCGCCTCGCTGCTGCAGGCGACCGTGGAACGGCTCGCGCCGCTGACCACACCGGATCGGACCCTTGTGGTCACCGGTGCCGCGCACGTCGCGGCGGTGGCCCGGCAGCTGACCGGTCTGCCCGAGGAGAACATCCTGGTCGAGCCGTCCCCTCGGGATTCCTGCGCGGCGATCGCGTTGGCGGCGGCGGTGATCGCGGCGCGCGACCCGAACGCGGTGATGGGCAGCTTCGCGGCCGACCACCTGATCCGCGACCCGGACAGCTGGGTCCGCACGGTCCAGGAGGCGGTCCGCGGTGCCGAGCAGGGCATGCTGATGACCGTCGGGATCACCCCGACCCGGCCGGAGACCGGCTACGGCTACCTGGAGACCGGCGAGGACACCGACGGCTCGCCGTGGCGGCAGGTGGCCGAGTTCAAGGAGAAGCCGGGCGCCGAGGTCGCCGAGGCGTACGTCCGTTCGGGCCGGCACCTGTGGAACGCGAGCATGTTCGTGTGGCGGGTGGACGTCTTCCTCGCCGAGTTGGCCCGTCAACAGCCGGCGTTGCACGCGGGCGTCGTCGCGATCGCCGCCGCCTGGGGCACCCCGGAGCAGGACGAGGTTCTCGGCGCGATCTGGCCGACCCTGCCGAAGATCTCGGTGGACTACGCGGTGATGGAGGGCGCGGCCACCGCGGGTCGAGTGGCGACAGTGCCGGGCGACTTCGGCTGGAACGACGTCGGCGACTTCCACACCCTGGGCGACGTGCTGCCGGCCGACGACGCGGGCAACGTGGTGCTCGGCACCGACGCGAAGCCCGGTGTGCTGCTGCGGGACAGCAGCAACCTGGTCGTCGTGCCGCAGTCGGGACGGTTGGTGGCCGTCCTCGGGTTGCAGGACCTGATCGTGGTGGACACCCCGGACGCGGTGCTGGTCTGCCCGCGCGACCGGGCGCAGGACGTCAAGGCCCTGGTCGACGAGCTCAAGGAGCGAGGCGAAGAGGGCTACGTCTGAGGGCTGCGAGGGCCGGCGCGACCAGTTGCACGGTCCCGCCGGCCAGTGGCTCGGGCAGGTTGTCCGGCGGGAACCAGCCCAGCTCCTCGGCCTCGTCGCTGACCTGCTCCACCGCCCCGGGCGGGGCGAGCACGGCGAACCGGACGTCGTGGTGCAAGGAGCCACCCTGGCACTGCACCGGGTGTACGTCCACGTCGATCGGCACCGGGTCGATGCGCAGGTCGGCGATCCCGGACTCCTCGGTGGCCTCGCGGAGCGCGGCGGCCACCAGGGTCTGGTCGACCGGCTCGCAGTGCCCGCCGAGTTGCACCCACCGCCCGAATTTGCCGTGCAGGCAGAGCAGCACGCGCGAGCCGGTGGCGTCGAGGACCAGCGCGCTCGCGGTGATGTGCCCGGGGCGGTGCTGCCTGCTCATCGCGATCGGGCCGGCGTCGAGCAGGCGGAGGGTGCGGTCCCGTGCGCGGGCCGCATCCGGGCTGGTGGGCTGCCAGTCGCCGAGCAGCGCGGTGGCGTCGGCGTGCAGCGCCGTGTACGTCGCGGCATCGGTCGGGTGAGCGGTCGGTCCGGGGATCGCGGTGTCGGGCACCCCGACACTGTACGAGCGTGTGCTCCGTAGGCTGGCTCGGTGACCCTGCGACTCGTCGAATTCGTGGTGGCCGGCAACGAGGCCAGTGACCTGCTGCCGGTGCGGTCGGCGGCCCTGCTTCGCGCGTACGGCGCTCGGCGGGGTTTCTGGACAGTGCTGGACGAGGGGCCGGTGGAGCGCTGCCTCGCGTTGCTGCTGGAACTGGACGACGGCCAGTGGACGGCCCGGCACGTGCTGGCGGACGCCGGTGCGGAGAACGGGCGGACCGAGGACGGTGAGGCGCTCGCCCACCACGACGGCTGGGTCTACGTCTTCGGCTCCCACTTCGGCTCGAAGGGTGGCCCGCTGCGCCCCCGACGTGCCTTCGTGGCCCGGTTCCGGGAGGACGAGGCGGCGGCCGGGCCGCTCCCGGTGCACGTGGTGCGCAACTCGTTCCGGCTGCACCGGGCAGTGAACGACGCCCTCGCCGGGTCGCCGCTGGTCCTGTTGCCCCGGGGGGAACGGGTGCGGGCCCGGTTCATCGTGGAAACCCTGGCCAGGGGCACCGCCCGGGAGAAGAGCTGGGTGAGTCGCCTCACCCCGGACGACCTGCCGTTGAACGTGGAGGCTGCGGCCTTCACCCCGGGCGGGACGGTGCTGCTCGGGCTGCGTTTCCCGGTCACCGAGGCCGGTGAGCCGATCCTGGTCGAGGTGGCCGACGTGCCGGGTATGTTCACGGCCGAGCCGGCGTGGCCACGGGCGGTGCGCACGTACGTGTTGACCGGGGTCACCCCGCCCGGAGAGCTGACCGGCTTTCGGGCGATCAGCCCGACGGCGGACGGCGGGTACGCGGCCGTGATCGGCTCGATCGACGCGCTGGGCAAGGGATCGGTGCTGCTGGACGACCACCCCGGCGGGGGTGACGTCACCTCCCGACACGTGCGTTTCCGACTCCCGGACGGTAGGTCGGACGACGCGTGCCGGCTCGGCGGGGAACTGGTGGCGGATTTGGCGCCGTTCCACCACGTCGAGGGGGTGGCCGAGTTGGACGGGCGGCCGTTCTACGTCACGGACGAGGACCACCGGGTCGCGCTCTGGGTCGGCTGAGTCGGGCGGGAGGATGCGTGGGTGGGGTGACCGGGCGGCACCTCTGCGGAGCAAGGGCCGCAGACCCTCGTGGTGCCGCCCGATCACCGGGGCCTCCCCGGTCCCGGTGCCCTGCGCCGGGACGTCGAGGACGCGCCGGCACCTCGTGCTCGAGCACTGGAAGCATGCCGAACCGGCCCGGAGGACGTCGAGGTTTTTCAGCTCAGGCTTAAAGATGGAGATTAGTGCCGTCCAGGTAGAGTCGAACGGTCAACCGGCATCCCCCTGCCGGCGACACGGGAGCGCACCATGCTGAAGATCCATTTTTCTGGGGAGGACATCCTCCGGACCCGGGTGGCGCCGGCTGCGGACCCGATCTGGGAGCTGGTCCTCAGCCTGCACGTGCTCCAGGGCCGCAACCGCGATCCGTTGACGGCGCACTGGCGGCGCTCCGTGTCCCGAGGGCTGCGTCAGGACGTCGCCTCCGAGCAGCTCCGGTTGCTGTTCGCGCTCAACCCGCCACGCGGCTACTTTCCCGACTTCCTCACCCCGTACGCCAGCGTCGACGGTTTCGAAGCCGGGCTGGACGCGCTCCGCCGAACCCCCACCGAGCTCCTGCATCGGGACCTGAGCGTGCTGGCCGCCGAGAACCAGTTGCCCTCCTCGGCCGCCGCGCTGGCCCGAGGCGAGGTGGCGGTGCTGCATCACCTCGCCGAGTCGATGGAGCAGTACCGGTCGTTGGCGATCAGCCCGTACTGGAACCGGATCCAGGCCGCGGTGGCGGCGGACCGGGCTCGCCGGGCCCGTGCGCTGCTCGACGGCGGCGTCGAGGGTCTGCTCACCAGCCTCCGGCCGGCCATGCGTTGGGACGGCGGGGTGCTCGAGGTCCGGGACTACCCGCACAGTCGGGAGATGCACCTGGACGGTCGCGGGCTGCTGCTGGTGCCGTCGTTCTTCTGCGCGAGCACCCCTGTCGCGCTGCTCGACCCGGCGTTGCCGCCGGTGCTGGTCTACCCGGTGGACCGGCTGGGCGGGCTGGCGCCGGCCGACGGCATCGCTGCTGCCCCGTCCGGTGCTACCCGCGACTCACTCGCCGCGCTGCTCGGCCGCACCCGGGCGGCGGTGTTGCAGGCCAGCGACGAGGGCTGCACCACCGGCGAGGTCGCCCGCCAGCTGAACATCTCGCCCGCCGCGGCGAGCCAGCACGCCACAGTCCTGCGCAACGCCGGCCTGCTGGTCAGTCACCGGGAACGCAACAGCGTGCTGCACACGTTGACGCCGCTCGGTCGGGCCATGCTGGACGCCTGACCCGGCCGTCTCTCACAGAGCGAGCGCGGCGCTCGCCGGGCTGCCCGGCGGTGGCGGCAACAGAGTGGACTCGACACCCTCAGCGGCCAGGGCGACGCGCAGCCGGTGCAGGTCGGCGCCGAAGCGGACCAGACCGATCGGCTCGACCGGCGTCGGGGCCGAGCCCAGCAGCAGGGCCGCGCCCTCTGGCCATCCCGGCATCTCGGCGACCAGTCCGGCGCGTACCTCCGCCTCGTCGACCAGTGTGAAGACCGTGCCGGGGGCGACGACGTCGGCGATCGCGTCGATCGCCCGTCGCACCGCGCCCAGGTCCGCAGGCGTCGAGCCGAGCGCGTCGCTCAGGGTGGCGGCGTCGGCGAGTCCGGCGGCCCGGGCCTCGGCAGTGCCGAGCGAGAAGAGGTCCTGTGCGGCGTCGCGGACCAGCGCCCGCGCACCGGCGGTGTCCTCCGGGTCGGTGCTAGACAGGTAGCCCCGCACTACAGCGACCGGGACCTGGTCGCACTTCCCCTTGATCAGCTCGCCGGCGCCCGCCAGCTCGTCCACCACTGCCATCTGGGTCAACTGCAGCTCGTTGCCGTACGGGTCGATCTCGCCCCGGTGGTCACGTATGGCCGGCATTCCGGCCACGCCGAGCGCCACGTCGGTGAGCCCGTTGCGCCAGGGTCGCCCCATCGTGTCGCTGATGATCACCGCGACATCCAGCTCGTAGCGCTCCCGCAGCGCCTCGCGCAGGGCCCGCGCCGAGGCGTCCGGGTCGACCGGCAGCAGCACCAGCTGGGTCTTGTCCACGTTCGACGCGTCGATGCCCGCAGAGGCCATCACGAAGCCGTGGTGGGTCTGCACGATCCGGGTCGGCCCTCGGCTGGCGACCACCCGGGCGGTCTCACCGGCCAGCACCTCGTCGCGTGCGGCCAGCCGCTCCGGCCCGTCCGCCGGGACGTCGACCAGTCGCCCCTCCGCCTTGGAGACGATTTTGCTGGTCACCACCAGGACGTCACCGTCACGCAGCCACGGTGCCGCGGTCGCGATCACCGCCGGCAGATCGTCACCCTCGGTCACGTGGCCGATGCCGAGCACCGGCAGGATTTCGAGCCTCACGTCAACTCCACCGCGGCGCGGACCATCGCCGCCGTCGCCGCCTCGTCGGTCATCCGCAACGGCACCGCGCGGACCGTCACATCGGGCACCAGCGTGCCGGCGTCCTCCTCGGCCACCAGCCACCCGTCCAGCAGGCCGCCGTCCGGCCGGCCTCCGTACAGGCCGCCCACCCCGGCGGCGCTGCACTCGACGCCGAGCACGTCGAGGCACCGGTCGGCCATCCCGCGCACCGGAGCACCGCCGATGATCGGCGAGACACCGACCACCGGCGCCGGGCCGTCCACGACCGCCTCGCGCAGCCCCGGTACGGCCAGCACCGGCGCCACGCTCACCACGGGGTTGCTGGGCGCGACGAGCACCAGGTCGGCCGAGCCGATCGCCTCCAGCACCCCGGGTGCCGGCTTCGCCGTCTCCGCTCCGACGAACACGAAGCGCTGGGTGGGGATGTCAGCCCGGTACCGGACCCACCACTCCTGGAAGTGGATCGCCCGTTGCCCCTGCTCGTCCTCGACGACAGCGTGGGTTTCGAGCCGGTCGTCGGTGGCCGGCAGCAGGCGTACCCCCGGCTCCCAGCGGGTGGACAGCGCCTCGGTGACCGCGCTCAACGGGTAACCGCCGTTGAGCATGGTGGAACGCACCAGGTGCGTGGCGATGTCCTTGTCGCCGAGACCGAACCAGGTCGGCTGCGCCCCGTACGCGGCCAGCTCGTCCTTGACCGTCCAGCTCTCGCCGACCCGACCCCAGCCCCGTTCCGGGTCCGCGCCGCCGCCGAGCGTGTACATGACGCTGTCCAGGTCAGGGCAGATCTTCAACCCGTGCAGCCACAGGTCGTCGCCGACGTTGACCACGGCGGTCACCTCCGCGCCGACGTCCCGGGCGTACGCCCGGACGCCGAGCAGGAACCGGGCGCCACCAATGCCGCCGGCCAGAACCACGATGCGCATGTCGACCATCCTCGCTCACGTGACGCCTCCGGTCCGCCGGTGACCCGGGAGACTAGGCTCACGTGCGCCCTGTTCGTTCCTGCCCCGAGGGGGAGCTCGTGACCAGCCCCGCCGAGCCCGCGTCGACCGACGCGACGCAGGCCCGTCAGCTGACCAAGCCACTACGCGAGCTCGCTGCGCTCGCGCTGCTCGGCGCCAACGCCGTGTTCCTCTTCGTGGGCCTGCTCCGCCTGATCGCCCCGAACGACTACAGCTCCTTCACCGACCGGGCGGGCAGCGCGTTCTACTCGTTCATCGGGGTGGAGGCGGTGGCTCTGCCGTTACTGGCCGTGCTGCTGGCCACGCACATCTCGCCGGTGCTGCCGAAGGCGAAGCTGATCACACAGGTGGCCCTCGTCGAGTACGCGGTCAGCGCCTTCTTCGGCACGTTGACCATGCTGATCTGGACGGTCGGCCGCCTGGCCCAGGCCGAGATCCTCGATGCGCTCCTCGGGGTGCTCACCCGGTTCGCCTGGATGGTCGTCTTCGCGGTCGCCGCGTGGGTGGTCTACACGGTCTGGCGTGCCCACTACTACGTGCCGCGGCCCAAGCCGCAGCCCGGCGTCTACGGGCAGCCGCAGCCGGGTCAGCCGCATCCTGGTTGGCCGCAGCAGCAGGGTGGTTGGCCGGCGCCGGGGCAGCCTGGTGGTCAGCAGCAGGGTGGATGGCCCTCCGCCGGCCAGCCGGGCGGATACCCGCCGGCGCAGTACCCGGGCCAGTTCGGTCAGCCGTCGCCGCCGTTCCAGGCGCCGCAGTCGGCACCGCCGCACCCGCAGTCCGCGCCGTTCCCGCAGTCCGCGCCGCCGTTCCAGGCTGCGCCGCAGTCGGCGCCGCCGTTCCCACAGTCCGCGCCGCCGGTCAACCCCGCGCCGCCGTCTCCCGCCGCGCCGCCGTTCGGGCAGCCGCCGTCGGCAGATCCCACGCAGGCCATTCCGCGTCAGCCCGCCGACTCGGCCGCCGCCGACAGGACTCAGGCCATCGCGCACCCCGACTCGGCTCCCGCAGACCCGACGCAGGCGATCACCCGTCCCACCGACTCGGACGACGACCGCACCCAGCACATCAGGCCCGGAGAGCACCCCGACCAGCCCCGCTGAGCCGGACTTCATGATCAGGTGATGAAAAGTAGTTCCACAGACGCTCTGGCACCTACTTTTCATCACCTGATCACCAGGGGGGGGATCGCCAGCGCCGGCGCGGCGAGATCAGCGGGCACTGTCACCGCGCCGGGTGCCGAGCCAGGTGGGCCGTTTCTCACGGTGCGGGCACTGGTCGGTCGAACGGGCTCGCGCTGCGCATAGGCTGAGCGGATGGTTGATCGCATCCACTCCGGCGCGAGCGGCGACTCCGGCCTGAGCGACCACTCCGGCCCGAGCGACGCGAGCGTGCGGCGCGCCCTGGGCCGGGCCGCGACCGGGCGGGCGCTGGATGTCGACGAGGCGACCGCACTGCTGTCGGCCCGTGGTGACGCGCTCGACGAGTTGCTCCGGGTGGCCGGGGGGATCCGGGACGCCGGGCTGCGCGACGCCGGGCGGCCGGGCGTGGTCACGTACTCCAAGAAGGTCTTCATCCCGCTGACCCGGCTCTGCCGGGACCGCTGCCACTACTGCACGTTCGCGACGGTGCCGCACCGGCTGCCGGCGCCGTTCCTGGACCGCGACGAGGTGCTGGCCATCGCCCGGGAGGGCGCCGCGCAGGGCTGCAAGGAGGCTCTGTTCACCCTGGGTGACCGGCCGGAGGAGCGGTGGCCAGCGGCCCGGACCTGGTTGGACGAGCGTGGCTACGACTCCACACTGGACTACCTGCGCGCCTGCGCGGTCGCGGTGCTGGAGGAGACCGGGTTGTTGCCGCACCTCAACCCGGGGGTGCTGTCCTGGTCGGAGTTGCAGCGGCTCAAGCCGGTCGCGCCGAGCATGGGCATGATGCTGGAGACGACCGCGACCCGGCTCTGGTCCGAGCCGGGTGGCCCGCACTTCGGCTCACCGGACAAGGAGCCGGCGGTCCGGCTGCGGGTGCTGGACGACGCCGGCCGGGTCGGGGTGCCGTTCACCACGGGCATCCTGATCGGCATCGGGGAGACCCCGGCAGAGCGGGTGGACGCGCTCTTCGCGATCCGCCGCGCGCAGCGGGAGTACGGGCACCTCCAGGAGGTGATCGTGCAGAACTTCCGCGCCAAGCCGGACACGGCGATGCGCGGCATGCCTGACGCGGAGTTGCACGACCTGGCCGCCACGGTGGCGGTGGCCCGGTTGCTGCTCGGCCCGAAGGCCCGGATCCAGGCCCCGCCGAATCTCATCGCCGGCGAGTACGACCTGCTGCTGCGGGCCGGCATCGACGACTGGGGTGGCGTCTCCCCGCTCACCCCGGACCACGTCAACCCGGAGCGCCCGTGGCCGCAGATCGAGGAGCTGGCCCGGCACACCGAGCTGGCCGGGTTCACACTGCGGGAGCGGTTGACGATCTACCCGGAGTACGTGCGTGCCGGTGACCCGTGGCTCGATCCTCGGCTGCTGCCGCACGTGAGCGCGCTCGCCGATCCGGAGACGGGCATGGCTGTCGAGTCGGCACTGCCGCAGGGGCGCCCCTGGCAGGAGCCGGAGGAGACGTTCGGCGGGCGGGTCGACCTGCACGCCACCATCGACACCACCGGCCGCACCGACGACCGGCGCGGTGACTTCGACAGCGTCTACGGCGACTGGTCCGAGGTGGCTGGCAAGGTCGCACCCGAGGCGGCGGCGCGTCGCGCGGGCGTACCCCCGACGCCGACCGGGAGCGGCGCGGACCGTGACCTGGCGGCCGGGCTGCGGCTCGCCGCCGACGATCCGGCGGCGCTGCTCGACCCCCGGCACACCGACGCGGCGTTGGCGCTGTTCGGCGCGGACGGGCCGGCGCTCGACGAGCTGTGCCGTCTGGCCGACGACGTGCGCCGCGACGTGGTCGGCGACGACGTGACCTACGTGGTCAACCGCAACATCAACTTCAGCAACGTCTGCTACGTGGGCTGCCGGTTCTGTGCCTTCGCGCAACGCGAACGGGACGCCGACGCCTACCGGCTCTCCGTCGACCAGGTCGCCGACCGGGCCGAGGAGGCGTGGGCGGCCGGCGCCAGCGAGGTCTGCCTCCAGGGCGGCATCGACCCGAAGATGCCGGTCACCGGGTACGCCGACATCGTGCGCGCGATCAAGGCCCGGGTGCCCGACATGCACGTGCACGCGTTCTCGCCCATGGAGATCGTCACCGCCGCCGCGAAGGCCGGCGTGCCGGTCCGCGAGTGGCTGATCCAGCTGCGGGAGGCCGGGCTGGACACCATCCCGGGCACCGCCGCCGAGATCCTCGACGACGATGTGCGGTGGGTGTTGACCA
>NZ_JBSFBM010000107.1:0-19508 GCF_053592955.1 Micromonospora sp. NPDC002411
GCCCTTGCCGATGATTGTGTCGGCGGTCTGCTGCACCTGGTCGATCGGGATGGCGAACCCGATGCCAATCGACCCGTTGCCGTCGATGGTGGCGACGGCGATGGCACCCGGCTGCGGTTGGTGCTGCTGCGTGACGGCGGGCTCAACGCCGAGGACGACACCGACGAACCCTTCGCCGTCGAGGAGCGCCGCGCGGACGCGGTGCAGACCCTCGCCGAGCGTCGCGGTGTGCGGTGCGACGTGGTGACCGCCGAGGGTGGCTCCGCGCTGGAGCGGCTGGCCTCGCTGATCGCGGTCCCGGATTTCGCCTCGATCTACCTTGCTCTGGCACACGGGTTGGACCCGATGGCCGTTCCGGCCATTACCGAGATGAAGGAGCTGTCGAACCAGTGAGCGGACGTAGGGGGCGGCGCGTCATGCGCGGACCGGTCGGCTTCGTGCGGCGAAGCGGAGCGGTGGCGTGAGCGCCAACGGTGGGACGAAGGCGATTGTCGCCGCCCTCCTGGCCAACGTCGGCATCGCCGTCACCAAGTTCATTGCGTTCCTGCTCTCCGGCTCGTCGTCGATGTTGGCCGAGGCGGTCCACTCGGTCGCCGACTCCGGCAACCAGGGCCTGCTGCTGCTCGGCGGTAAGCGGGCGAAGCGGGCGGCCACCCCGGAGCACCCGTTCGGGTACGGCCGGGAGCGCTACATCTACGCGTTCATCGTGTCCATCGTGCTGTTCAGCATCGGTGGCCTGTTCGCCCTGTACGAGGCGTATCACAAGTGGCAGGACCCGCACGGCATCAAGTCCTGGCACTGGCTGCCCGTCGTGGTGCTGGTGGTGGCGATCGTCCTGGAGTCGTTCTCCTTCCGGACCGCCATCAAGGAGTCCAACCACACCCGGGGCAACCAGTCCTGGGTGCGCTTCATCCGCCGGGCCAAGGCGCCGGAGCTGCCGGTGGTGCTGCTGGAGGACTTCGGCGCGCTGGTCGGTCTGGTGTTCGCGCTCTTCGGTGTCACGATGACGCTGATCACCGGAAACGGTGAGTGGGACGCCGCGGGCACCGCGATGATCGGCATCCTGCTGGTCGTGATCGCCGTCGTGCTGGCCATCGAGACGAAGAGCCTGCTGCTCGGTGAGGGCGCCGAGGCGTCCGAGCTGGCCGCCATCGAGCGGGCCGTCACCGACGGCCCCGAGGTGGAGCGGATCATCCACATGAAGACGCTCTACCTGGGGCCGGAAGAGCTGATGGTGGCTGCGAAGATCGCCGTGCCGGAGTGGGAGAGCGCCCACGACCTGGCGCGCGGCATCAACGCCGTCGAGGCGCGGATCCGCGCGGCGGTGCCGATCGCCCGGGTGATCTACCTGGAGCCGGACGTCTACAGCGTCGCTGCGGCCAAGGCTGGCACCGGCGCTGCCGCCGACACCGCTGTGCCGCAGGCCGACGGTGCGTCCGGTGAGGCGACAGGGCGGGCCGGGGGCTGACACGTGGAGCCGCTGTACGGACCGATCCGCGACTACGCCTGGGGTTCCCGTTCCGCCATCGCGCTTCTTCAGGGGCGGCCGGTACCCAGCGAGGGGCCGGAGGCCGAGCTGTGGTTGGGCGCCCACCCGGGCGCCCCGGCCAGCGTGGCCCGTGCCGGCCTGCGGGTGAGCCTCTGTGACCTGGTGCGGGACGAGCCGGGGCAGTGGCTCGGCCAGCGGGTGTCCGAGCGGTTCGGCAGCCGGTTGCCGTTCCTGCTCAAGGTCCTCGCGGCCGACGCGCCGTTGAGCCTCCAGGCACACCCGGACGCCGAACAGGCCCGGGCCGGCTTTGCGGCGGAGGAGGGGCGCCCCGAGGGGGAACGCAACTACTCCGACCCGCACCACAAGCCGGAGTTGCTGGTCGCGCTCACCCCGTTCGAGGCGCTGTGCGGTTTCCGGGATCCGACGGAGTCGGCCGAGGCGCTCGCCGCGTTCGGCGTACCGGAGTTGACGCCGGTGGTCGCCGCGTTGCGTACCGGGCCGGCGGGGCTGCGGACGGCGGTGCGGACGCTGCTCGGCTGGCCGGTCGCCGAGCGCGCCGCGTTGTTGGGTTCCGTGCTGGCCTCACCGGCCGACGGACCGGACGCGGAGCTGGTGCACCGGTTGGCCAAGGCGTACCCGGCGGACCCGGGCGCGCTGGTGGCGCTGCTGTTGCACCACGTACGTCTGGTGCCGGGGGAGGGGATCTGGATGCCGGCCGGCAACCTGCACGCCTACCTGAGCGGCTGTGGTGTGGAGATCATGGCGGCCAGCGACAACGTGTTGCGCGGTGGTCTGACCCCGAAGCGGGTGGACGTCGACGAGTTGCTGCGGGTGCTGCGCTTCGAGGTGCTCGACGATCCGGTGCGTGCCGCGCAGCCGGTGGGCCCGGGTGTGGCCTGGTGGCCCGTGCCGGTGGACGACTTCGCGCTGCACCACGTACGCGTCGACGCGGCGGTGCCCACCGTCACGTTGCCGCTGCCCGGCCCTCGTGTGGTGCTCTGCGGCGGCGGGTCGATCACGGTGGACGATGGCGCCGGGGCGGTGACGCTCGTGTCCGGCCAGGCGGCGATCGGCACGGCGGCCGGCGAGCCGCTGCGGATCAGCGGCGTCGGGGATGCGTACGTGGCGACGTCGGGGCTGAGCTGACGACGCAAGGCCACGACACAAGTCCGACTTTCCCGGAATAGCTTGACGCGCCCCTGGCTGAGTGTGACTCTATGAGTACGCAGCGTTATCGCGACGACGGTCCGAGAACGTGCGGGGGAACCAAACCGGGGGGATGCACGGGGCGGGCGGGACGTGGGCGGCTTGATCCGTCCACCACCGACCGCCCCGTGCGCTGTCCGCGGCCGGTCCCCCGGATGCCCGCCGCCAACGCGCGTAAGGTGGAGGGTCGGCGCAGACATCGTTCGACAGGAGCTTTCATGACCAGCACCCTCCCGGCGGCCGCCAGCGGTACGCCGTCCGAGGCCCGGCCGAGCACGCTCGCCGACGGCGACTTCAAGGTGGCGGATCTGTCGCTCGCGGAGTTCGGGCGTAAGGAAATCCAGCTCGCCGAGCACGAGATGCCCGGCCTGATGGCGATTCGCCGCGAGTTCGCCGAGGCGCAGCCGCTCGCCGGCGCGCGGATCACCGGCTCGCTGCACATGACCATCCAGACCGCCGTCCTGATCGAGACGCTCGTCGCGCTCGGTGCTCAGGTGCGCTGGGCGTCGTGCAACATCTTCTCCACCCAGGACCACGCCGCCGCGGCGATCGTCGTCGGCCCGGACGGCACGCCCGAGGCTCCGGCCGGCGTCCCGGTGTACGCGTGGAAGGGCGAGACCCTCCCGGAGTACTGGTGGTGCACCGAGCAGGTGCTCGCCTGGCCGGACGGGCAGGGCCCGAACATGATCCTCGACGACGGCGGTGACGCCACCCTGCTGGTGCACAAGGGCGCCGAGTTCGAGAAGGCCGGGGCGGTCCCGCCGGTCGAGTCGGCCGACTCCGAGGAGTACGCCGTCATTCTCGAGCTGCTGCACCGCTCGCTCGCCGAGGACGGCCAGCGTTGGACCCGGATCTCCACCGGCATCAAGGGCGTGACCGAGGAGACCACCACCGGTGTGCACCGGCTCTACGAGATGCACCGGGCGGGCACCCTGCTCTTCCCGGCCATCAACGTCAACGACTCGGTGACCAAGAGCAAGTTCGACAACAAGTACGGCTGCCGGCACTCGCTGATCGACGGCATCAACCGGGCCACCGACGTGCTGATCGGCGGCAAGATGGCCGTGGTGATGGGCTACGGCGACGTGGGCAAGGGCTGTGCCGAGTCGCTGCGCGGTCAGGGCGCCCGGGTCGTGGTGACCGAGGTCGACCCGATCTGCGCGTTGCAGGCCGCGATGGACGGTTACCAGGTCGCCACTCTGGACGACGTTGTCGAGCAGGCGGACATCTTCATCACCGCCACCGGCTGCTTCGACGTCATCACCAACGAGCACATGGCCCGGATGAAGCACCAGGCCATCGTCGGCAACATCGGCCACTTCGACAACGAGATCGACATGGCCGGTCTGGCCAAGCGTTCCGACGTGGAGCGGATCAACATCAAGCCGCAGGTCGACCTGTGGCGCTTCGCCGACGGTCACGCCATCATCGTGCTCTCCGAGGGTCGCCTGCTGAACCTGGGCAACGCCACCGGCCACCCGAGCTTCGTGATGTCGAACTCGTTCGCCAACCAGACGATCGCCCAGATCGAGCTGTTCACCAAGACCGAGGACTACCCGATCGGCGTTTACGTGCTGCCCAAGCACCTGGACGAGAAGGTGGCCCGGCTGCACCTGGGCGCGCTCGGCGCCAAGCTGAGCACGCTGACCAAGGAGCAGGCCGCCTACCTGGGCGTCTCCACGGAGGGTCCGTTCAAGCCGGATCACTACCGCTACTGATCGACGGTTCTTCGACCGGGTCGGCTGTTCGCAGCCGGCCCGGTTCGTCGTATCCGCCGCCGGCTCAGCCGGAGCGGGGGTCGCGCCGGGTGGGGCGGAACCACGTCCAGACGCACCAGACCAGCCACCCGACCGACACGATGGTGGCGAGCGCCCGCATGCGCAGCGCGCTGAGCAGCAGCACCACGGCCAGCACCGTCAGCCACGGCAGGAATCCCTTCACGACGGGATCCTCCCACAGCCCGCTGGGGGCGATCTGGCTCCCGGAGGTCGAAGAGCCTGGTCACGGGGCGAGTGAGCTTGTCGCGAACGACTTGACGCGAGCCGTGAGCGGGAGGAAGGTATGCCTGCCCTAAGTTAGTTGAGGCGTGCCTAATCACTCGGAGCCCGGATGTTCGCCACCTACCTGATCGGCCTGCGGGAAGGCCTGGAGGCCACCCTGGTGGTCAGCATCCTCGTCGCCTTCCTGGTGAAGTCGCAGCGCCGGGACCGGTTGCCCCAGGTCTGGGCGGGCGTCGGCCTGGCCGTGGCGCTCTCGGTGCTCTTCGGCTGGCTGATCGAGTACACGTCGACCTCGCTGCTGGCCCGTTCCGAGGACCGCGAGCTGTTCGAGGCGATCACCTCCGTCGCCGCCGTGGTCTTCGTCACCTGGATGATCTTCTGGATGCGCCGGGCCGCCCGGACCATCGCGGGCGAGCTGCGAGGCAAGCTCACCGACGCGCTGGCCGTCGGGTCCCTGGCGGTCGCCGGCATGGCGTTCCTCGCGGTGGTCCGCGAAGGGCTGGAGACGGCGTTGATCTTCTACTCGGCCGCCCAGGGAGCCGCCGGCGACAGTGGCCCGCTGCTCGCGTTGATCGGCGGCGTCGTCACCGCCGTGGTCCTCGGCGTGCTGCTCTACGCCAGCGCCGTACGCATCAACCTCGGCACGTTCTTCACCTGGACCGGCGCCCTGCTGATCCTGGTCGCCGCCGGCATCCTCAAGTACGGCGTCCACGACTTCCAGGAGGCCGGTGTCCTGCCCGGCCTGAACGACCTGGCCTTCGACATCACCAGCGTGCTCGACCCGACCACCTGGTACGCCCACCTGCTCGCCGGCATGTTCAACGTGACTCCCGCCCCCACGGTGCTGGAGACGATCGCCTGGGTCGCGTACGCCGTACCGGTCCTCCTGCTCTTCCTGCGACCGGCCCGGCGTAAGCCGGCACCCGCCGCGACCACCACCACCGTCACCGAGCGCGGGGCCGAGTCCGGCACCGAGGCTGAGGCCGAGGCGGCGTCCACGTCGCCGCGGGCCTGACCCCACGAGGAGAGACAGCTCAGATGCGTACCACCCAGTTCTTCGCGCTGGCCGCCGCCGGCGTGCTGGCAACGGCCGGTCTGGCCGCCTGTTCCGACTCCGACAAGGGTGACCCGGCCGCGGCCGGCGGCGCGATCGTGGTCAAGGCCAGCGACACCGCTTGTGAGGTCGGCACGACCGACCTGGGCGCCGGCACCGCCACCTTCAAGATCACCAATTCGGGTGCGAAGGTGACTGAGTTCTACGTGTACGCCGACGGCGACCGGGTGATGGGCGAGGTGGAGAACATCGCCCCCGGGCTCAGCCGTGAGCTGCACGTCGAGCTGCCGGCCGGGACGTACCAGACGGCCTGCAAGCCGGGGATGAGCGGCAAGGGCATCCGGGGGGCGCTCAAGGTCAGCGGGTCCGCCCAGCCGCTCACCGCCGACGCCGCGTTGGGTGACGCCACCGCCAACTACCAGCGCTACGTCAAGAGCCAGACCACCGCGCTTCTCGCCAAGACCGAGGAGTTCGTCGGCGCGGTCAAGGCCGGTGACGTCGCGAAGTCCAAGGCGCTCTACCCGGTCGCCCGCACCTACTGGGAGCGGATCGAGCCGGTGGCCGAGATCTTCGGCGACCTCGACCCCAAGATCGATGGCCGCGAGGAGGTCATCGAGGAGGGGATGGAGTTCACCGGCTTCCACCGGATCGAGAAGGACCTCTGGGAGTCCGGCGACATCAGCAAGGACGGCCCGATCGCCGACCGGCTGCTGGTCGACGTGAAGGAGATCGTGGCCAAGGCCAACGCCGAGAAGCTCTCGCCGCTCCAGCTCGCCAACGGTGCCAAGGAACTGCTCGACGAGGTGGCCAGCGGCAAGATCACCGGCGAGGAGGACCGCTACTCGCACACCGACCTGTGGGACTTCGCCGCCAACCTCGAAGGCTCCAAGGCCGCCGTCTCCGCCCTCCGTCCCGCGTTGCAACAGCGCTCGCCGGAGCTGGTCACGCAGCTCGACACCGAGTTCGCCAACGTGGAGGCGCTGCTCGGCAAGCACCGCGACGGCGACGGGTGGAAGCTGCACACCGCGTTGAGCAAGCCCGAGCTCAAGGAGCTCTCCGACGGGATCAACGCCCTCGCCGAGCCGATCAGCAAGGTCGCCGCGGCCGTCGCGAAGTGACCGGACCTCAGGGGGACAGATGAGCGGGAGCGGGTTGACCCGGCGGCGGGCGATCACGCTCGCCGGCGCCGGGGTGGCCGGGGTCGCCGGTGCGGCGGTCGGCGTGGGGGCGATGGTGAACGGCTCCCACGGCCCGGCCGCGGCGAGCGACCACCCGGCCGGGGCGGTGCCGTTCCACGGCGAGCACCAGGCCGGCATCGTCACCCCGGCACAGGACCGGCTGCACTTCGTCGCCTTCGACGTGATCACCAAGGACCGGGCCCGGCTGGTCGAGCTGCTCGAAGAGTGGACGGCCGCCGCCGCCCGGATGACAGCGGGCCAGGACGCCGGGGTTCTCGGCGCGGTCGGAGGGATGCCGGAGGCCCCACCGGACGACACCGGTGAGGCGCTCGGTCTGCCTCCCTCGCAGCTCACCCTGACCATCGGCTTCGGGCCGACGCTGTTCCGCGACGCCGACGGTCGGGACCGCTTCGGCATCGCCGACCGGCGGCCCGCAGCCCTCGCCGAGCTGCCGAAGTTCCCGGGCGACGCGTTGCAGCCACAGCTCTCCGGGGGTGACCTCTGCGTGCAGGCCTGCGCCAACGATCCGCAGGTGGCCGTGCACGCGATCCGTAACCTGGCCCGGCTCGGCATGGGAGTGGTCAGCGTCCGCTGGTCGCAGCTCGGCTTCGGCCGTACCTCGTCGACCTCCCGGGAGCAGGCCACCGCGCGCAACCTGTTCGGCTTCAAGGACGGAACGGCCAACCTCAAGGCCGAGGACACCGACCTGCTACGCGACCAGTTGTGGGTGCAGCCGGGCGACGGGCCGGACTGGATGGCCGGAGGCTCGTACCTGGTCACCCGCAAGATCCGGATGCTGGTGGAGACCTGGGACCGTACCTCGCTGGCCGAGCAGGAGGAGATCGTCGGGCGGAGCAAGGGCAGCGGTGCTCCGCTCGGCCGGACCGACGAGTTCGACGAACCGGACTTCGCGGCGCGCGGCGCGGACGGCAAGCCGGTGATCGCCGAGCACGCCCACGTCACGTTGGCCCATCCGAGCCGGAACGGCGGCGCCCAGTTGCTCCGGCGCGGCTACAACTTCGTCGACGGCTCCGACGGTCTCGGACGGCTCGACGCGGGTCTCTTCTTCATCGCCTACCAGCGCGATCCGCGTCGCCAGTTCGTGCCGATCCAGACCCAGTTGGCGCGGCACGACGTGATGAACGAATATCTGCGGCACGTCTCCAGCGGGGTGTTCGCCTGCCCTCCCGGGGTACGTGACGGCGGGGACCACTGGGGGCGGGCACTCTTCGGGTGACCGCCGTCCGGTTGGCGACAGCGGAAACGGCCGGGGCTGCGGTGGCGCCGGGCGGCGTCAAAGGGGGATCATGTGACAGCCAGGCAGACGCCGGTCCCACCGAACTGAATGAGGATGCAATATTAATCCCATGAGAGCCCGCGTACTGGTGGTCGACGACGACCCCGCGCTCGCCGAGATGCTCGGCATCGTGCTGCGTAGTGAGGGTTTCCTGCCCTCGTTCGTGGCGGACGGCGAGCGGGCGTTGGCCGCATTTCGTGACAGTCGTCCCGATATCGTGCTGCTTGACCTGATGCTGCCCGGAATGAGCGGTATTGACGTCGCCCGGTCGATCCGGGGTGAATCCGGCGTGCCGATCGTCATGCTCACCGCCAAGAGCGACACCGTGGACGTCGTGCTCGGCTTGGAGTCCGGTGCCGACGACTACGTGGTCAAGCCGTTCAAGCCCAAGGAGCTGGTCGCCCGGATGCGGGCCCGCCTGCGCCGAGGCGAGGACGTGGCCCCGGAGATGTTGACCATCGGGCCGCCCGACAACCAGATCTCCATCGACGTGCCGGCGCACACCGTCAGTCGCAACGACGAGGAGGTGAAGCTCACGCCGCTGGAGTTCGACCTGCTGGTCGCGCTCGCCCGCAAGCCCCGGCAGGTCTTCACCCGTGAGGTGCTGCTGGAGCAGGTCTGGGGTTACCGGCACGCTGCCGACACCCGGCTGGTCAACGTTCACGTGCAACGGCTGCGGGCCAAGATCGAACCGGACCCGGAGCGGCCGGAAATCATCCTCACCGTGCGGGGCGTGGGCTACAAGGCGGGGACCGGATAGCCTGGTCGCACTGTGTCGACCTCGCCGCCCACACCCTCCCCGAGCACGGCTGCCCGCCGGCCCAGCGCCGGCGGGGAGGTCTGGCGTGCGGTGAGCGGCCGGGTCGCCCGGTTGGTGGCCCGGGTGCACCAGACCTGGCGCCGCTCGCTACAGGTCCGGGTCGTCACCATCACGCTCGTCGCGTCCAGCCTGCTGGTCGGCGGTTTCGCGTTCCTGATCGCTGACAAGATCACCACCATCCTGCTCGACAACGCCCGCAGCGACGTCCGGCAACGGGTGACCAGCGGCGCCAGCTACGCCACCAAGCAGGTCTCGCTCTACGGCCAGCCGCAGGAGGCGCAGCTCCAGGAGACCATCGACGACACTGTCAACTACCTCGCCGGTGGCGACCCGCAGCAGACCAGCGGGGTGGTGGTGGCGATCACGGCGAACGGCTACCCCGACCAGATCCAGACGCGTACCGCGCCCGCCGCGAACGTCCGACCGTTGATCAGCCCGGAGCTGCGGGCCGCGATCGCCGACGGCAAGGTGGCCAGCCAGATCCGCACCGGTCGGCTGACCGGTGAGCCGACCAAATATCTGGTGTACGGCTCACCGGTGCCCACCCGCTTCGGCCAGATCGAGATCTACTACCTGGTGCCGTTGACCCGGCAGGACGTCACCGCCGCCGATGCCCGGGCCACGGTGGTGGCCACCGGGGTCGCCCTGGTGATCCTTCTCGGGTTGCTCGCGGCGCTGGTCACCCGCTTGGTGGTCAACCCGGTCCGGGTCGCCGCGCGGACCGCCCAGCGGCTCTCCGCCGGCCTGCTCGACCAGCGGATGGTGGTCAACGGCGAGGACGACCTCGCCCTGCTGGCCGCCTCGTTCAACCAGATGGCCACCAACCTGCAACGGCAGATCCTGCGCCTGGAGGAGATGTCCCGGTTGCAGCGCCGCTTCACCTCCGACGTGTCGCACGAGCTGCGTACGCCGCTGACCACGGTCCGGATGGCCGCTGACCTGATCTTCGCCGAGCGCGACGAGTTCGACCCGGCGGTGGCCCGCAGCGCCGAGCTGCTCCAGGCCGAGTTGGACCGGTTCGAGGAGTTGCTCACCGACCTGTTGGAGATCAGTCGGTTCGACGCGGGCTTCGCCATGTTGGATTCCGAGCCGACCGACCTGGTGCCGGTGGTGCACCGGGTGGTCGACCGGCTGGCTGGTCTGGCCGAGCGGGTGGGTGTCCCGATCGAGCTCGACCTGCCGAGCGCACCGGTGATCGCCGAGGTCGACCCGCGCCGGGTCGAGCGGGTCCTGCGCAACCTGGTCGGCAACGCGGTCGAGCACGGCGAGGCCCGTCCGGTGCTGATCACCCTCGGGGTCGACGAGACCGCCGTGGCGATCACCGTCCGCGACCGTGGGGTGGGGCTCAAGGTGGGCGAGGAGAAGTTGGTGTTCAACCGGTTCTGGCGGGCGGACCCGTCCCGGGCCCGGCAGACCGGTGGCACCGGTCTGGGCCTGTCGATCAGCCTGGAGGACGCCCGGCTGCACGGTGGCTGGCTGGAGGCGTGGGGTGCTCCCGGGCAGGGCGCGCAGTTCCGGCTCACCCTGCCGGCCCGCGCCGGTGACCGGCTGACCACCTCGCCGCTGCGACTGGTGCCGGCCGACGCCGCGCTGCCCTTCGGCGGCCCCCGCGACGGTGGCCCGCTGGCCATCGGTCCCGGCACCGGTGGTGCCCTGGCGATCGGCCCCGGCAGCGGCGGAACGTCGGCGGGCGTCCCGGGTGGGGAGTCGGCGGGCGGCCCGGGTGGGGAGCCGGCCGGCGGTCCGGCTCAGACTGACGAGCAGCGGGCGGAGGTGCGCTCGTGAAACGACAGTCTCTGCTCGGAGCACTCGGTGTGGTGGTGCTGCTGGGTGCCGGCTGTGGCATCCCGGCCGGCTCCGACGTGCGGGTGGACGGCAAGGGCGGTGCCGCGACCGGGGCCGGCGTCGTCGACCTGCGCAGCGGCGAGCCGCCGAAGCGGACGTCCAGCGGCAGCGACAACGAGATGTTCGTGCGCAACTTCCTGTCCGCCGCCGCGGGTGAGCCGGACCGGGCCTACGAGCGGGTCAAGGCGTTCGTCGCCCCGGAGTCCAAGTCCCGCCTGCAGGACAAGAAGGGCAGCGAGGTCGCGCTGAACGTGGTCCGGCTGCGCGAGGCGGTTTACACGCTGAACAGCGACTCCACCACCACCGTGAAGATCACCGTGCAGCAGATCGGTGTGCTGCGGGCCAACGGCGTCCTGGCCCCACCCGTCGCCACCGAGACGGAGTACGAGTTCCGGCTTCGGAGCGCGGCGCTCGACGGCGGCGCCAACGACGAGCGTGCCGGCCTCTACGTCGTCGACCCGCCGAACGTGCTGCTGCTCAGCGACGTCGCTCTCAAGCAGTACTACCAGGACGAGACGATCTACTTCTGGAGTTCCGACCGCAGCCGCCTGGTGCCGGACCAGCGCTACCGGCCGCTGGCCGTGCCCAGCGAACGCCGGGTCAACGAGGTGGTGAAGTGGCTGGTCGGTGGCCCTTCCGACTGGTTGCGCCCGGGTGTCGTCGGGCTGCCCGACCGCACCGAGCTGATCAACAACGCCACCGGCGCGGACAGCCGGTGGGAGGTCAACCTCGACATGTCCGGTGACGACCGGAACGGGATCGACCAGCTGATCACCCAACTCGCCTGGTCGCTCGGTGACCTGACCGGCGAGCTGGAGTTGAAGATCCGCAACAATTCGCAGCCCGTGCAGGACCTGGACGAACGACGAATCGCCCAGCAGCTCTACCCGAACGCCGACAGCCCGCAGCGGTTCGGCGTGTACGAGGGCGCCATCCACCCGCTCGACTTCCAGGGCGAACTCAGCGGGACGGTGCCGCTGGCACCCGAGGCCAACCGCAACATCGTCTCCGCCGACCTGGCCGTGGCCAAGGACCGGCGGATCCTCGCCGCGATGATCACCATCGGCAGCAGCAACGGCCGGTACCGTCTGTCGGTCGGTACGGGTGCCGCGCCGGTCACCGTCGTCAGCCGCAGCGACACGGAGCACACCTCGATGAGCCGCCCGGTCTGGCTGCGTACCGCCGACACCCGGGCCGGTCGCGGCCTGGTGGTGGCCGACGGGCAGCTCTACCGGTTCGACGAGGCGGCCCGCATGTACCAGGTGCCCCTCAACCTGCCCTCCGGCAACGTCACGGCGGTGGCCGCCGCGCTGGATGGCCAGCGCGTCGCGCTGATCGCGGGCGGGCGGCTCTACGTCGCCGCGGTCAACCTCGACGGCGGCGGGGTCTCGATCGGGCCGCCCCGGCAACTGGCCACCTCGCTGACCGGTCTCACGGCGGTCGACTGGGGCCGGGAGGACCGGCTGGTGGTGGCTGGGTCGGCGGGCCAGCAGGCGATCTACGAGATCAGCGTCGACGGCGCCCTGGAGACACCGCTGCGGACCGACGTGGGGGCCAAGGTCAACCACCTGACGGCGTACCCGACCAACCGGACCGTGCGGGCACCCAGCGGGGCCTACATGTACGAGGCGAACGGGGTGGCCTACCGCAGCAGCCCGTTCGAGCGGATCGAGCCCGAGCGGGTGCGGGACATCGCCCCGGTGCCGGCCGGTGTCCGCCCGAGCAACCCGTCGGCGCCGTTCTTCCTCTACTGACACGGTGAGCGGGCTCTGGGCGGACCTCGCCGACCTGGTTCTGCCCACCACCTGCGCGGGCTGTCGGGAGCGGCGGCCCGGCCTGCGGCACGGGGTCTGCCCGGCCTGCGTCACCGCGCTGGAGGCGCTGCGTCCGCTGTCGGTCCGACCCACACCCGCCCCGCCCGGCCTGCCGCGCTGTGTCGCGCTCGGCTCGTACGCCGGCCCGCTGCGCGAGGCGCTGCTGGCGTACAAGGAACACGGCCGGCACGGGCTGGCCCGTCCCCTCGGCGCGCTGCTCGCGGAGGTCGTCGCGGCGGCGGTCGGCGAGGCCAGGCCGCTGGCGCTGGTCCCGGTCCCGGACACGGCGGCAGCGGCCCGATCCCGGTACGGGGACCACCTGGACCGGCTGGCCCGGCACTGCGCTGCCCGTCTCACCCGTAGCGGCTGGGCGGTGCGGGTGCACCGTCCGCTGCGCGCGCTGCCCCGACCCGACTCGGTCACCCTGGACAGCACCGGGCTGGCGGCGGCGGCCGAAGCGGCGTTCCGGCCGCGCTCCACCGCGTCGGGCCGGGGCCGAGCTGTGAGCGGGGCGCCGGTCGTGGTGCTGCTCGACGACATCGTCACCACCGGCGTCACCCTGGCCGCCGCAGCCCGGGTGCTGACCGCCACCGGGTGGGCACCCAGTGTGGCCGCGGTGCTCGCGGCGACCGAGAAAAGACACCACTCGTAACCGATCGTGTTTCCGTTTCACCCATTGGTGTACGAGCTGCGAAAAATCCTGGGCTCTCTCGGCAACATGGGGTGACTGTCGAGCAAACAGGAGTTAGCGTTTCGCTGTCGGGGGTAGGAGGTCTTTCCACCCGCCCCTGGCGGTGAGAGGAGGCGTAGCCGTACCAACCGGTCGACGCCAGCGGGTCTCCCCACGGCGCGCGACCGGGCTAACCGGATCGAAGACCGTCCGAACAAGGGAGGTCACGTGGACATCGTGGTCAAGGGCCGAAACGTCGAAGTGCCGGACCATTACCGGGTGCACGTAGCCGAGAAACTCGCAAAGATCGAACGCTACGACCACAAGCTTATTCGTGTCGATGTCGAGCTGTTTCACGAGCGCAATCCGCGCCAGGCCGACCACTGCCAGCGGGTGGAGATCACCTGCGTTTCCCGGGGCCCGGTCATCCGGGCCGAGGCCTGCACGAACGACTTCTACAGCGCGCTCGACGCGGCCATCGCCAAGCTCGACACCCGGCTGCGTCGCGCGGCCGACCGTCGCCGCGTACACCGAGGTCGGCACGCGCCGATCTCCGTCGCCGAGGCCACCGCGGGCCTGCCCGTCGCGGACCTGGTGGCCCCCGCGCTGAGCGCGCCGGCCGACGGTGCCCGCGCCGGCACCGCCGTCGCGGAACGGGTCGAGGAGGAGTACGACGACCAGCAGCCGTGGCACATCGCCCGGGAGAAGGTGCACCCGGCGGAGCCGATGACGATCGACGACGCGCTGTTCGAGATGGAACTGGTCGGGCACGACTTCTACCTGTTCCAGGACAAGGAGTCCGGCCGCCCCAGCGTCGTCTACCGGCGACACGCCTACGACTACGGCATCATCTCCCTCGCCACCTGACCGGCCCCTGACCGCGTCGATCAGGGAGTTGTGGTGGGGCGTCCCGCCGCAACTCCCTGATCCGGTCTCAGCGCAGATCGGTGGGGAGCAGCGCGAACGTCAGATCGTCCAGACGGGTGCCGGCCAGGCCCGGCAGGCGGCCACGCTGCAGGCCCTCACTGTGGAACCCGACCCGCTCCAGCACCCGGTGCGACGCGATGTTGTCCGGCACCGTGCCGGCGGCCAGCCGAGCGATGCCGGCCGCGCCGAACGCCCAGGCCGCGAGCAGTCGGACGGCCCGCGTCGCGTACCCCCGGCCGCGCCAGTCGGGCAACAGCGCGTAGCCCACCGAAGCCTCGCCGCCGGCCACATCGGTGTACGACAGCCCGCAACTGCCCACCGGCTTCCCGCTGGACACGTCGGTGATCAGCAGTCGGGCGATCTCGCCGGTCAGCCATCCGCTCTCCGCGAGACGGCAGCGCCGCTCGATCGCCTCCCGCGTCGGCGGCACGGGCGGCGCCTGGTTCGCCACCACCTCGGGTCGACTGTGCAGCCGGTGCATCAGCTCCGCGTCGCCCGGCGCGAGTCGCCGCAGCGCCACCACCTGATCGGTGAGCACCCCGTCGGGCAGGTCGGGCAGCAGTCGGGCGGCCGGGCCGGGAGGATCGCCGGCGAGGCGTACCCAGGCCAGCAGATCGTGCCGACCCCCGTCGCGGGCGCTACCAGCGGACCGGCGCGAACCCTCGTAGCGAAACCCGGCGGCCAGCGCGACCCGCTGGCTCGGGCCGTTCTCCGCGTCGGTGAGCAACTCCAGCCGAGCCGTCCCGGAGGCGAACGCGTGCTCGGCGAGCGCACGGGTCGCCGCCGTGGCCACGCCTCGTCCGCGCGCCGCGGCCCGCACCCAGTAGCCGATCTCGGCCTGCCCCCGCGCGGGCACCGGGTTCGACAGGCCCACGGTGCCGAGCAGGCGGTCCGTGGCCGGGTCCGCGACGGCGTACGCCGCGCCGCCGCCGGTCCAGGCCGCCGGGGCACCCGCGTCGATCCACCAACGGGCGTCGACCTCGGTGTACGGCGACGGCAGGCCTGTCATGAACCGTTGGCTGACCGGATCGGCCAAGCCGTCGACCACGTCGGGGACGTCCTCGGCGCGGAACGGCCGCAGCCGCACCCCGTGCGCCTCGACGACCTGCTCGAGGCTCACGTCAGGTCCTTGGCGAGCAGTGCGCCCACCCACACGTCGACCCGCTCGCCCCGGTGCTGCACCCCGGCCCGGGCGGTCCCCTCGACGGTGAAACCCGCCTTCTCCGCCGCCCTACGGGAGGAGGTGTTGCCCACGTTCGCTCTCCACTCGATCCGAGCCAGGCCCAAGGTGCTGAAGCCCCAGGCGCTGAGGGCGACCAGCGCGGCCGGCAGGTATCCGCGGCCACGGGCCTCCGGGGCGGTCACGAAGCCGACGTCGGCAAGCAGCGGGTCGGCGGGGGAGAGCCGCAGGTCGAGGGTGCCCGCGTACCTGTCGTCGGGGTCGGCGACCACGAAGCAGGCGGCGTCGCCCCGAGCCCAGGCGTCCCGGCCGTAGGCCTGGTAGCCCTGCGCGTCGGTGCGCTCGTACGGGTCCGGCACTGTCGTCCAGCGGATGGTCTCCGGGTCCCGGGAGGTCTGGACCACGGCGTCCAGGTCCTGCTCCTCCATGGGCCGCAGCCGCAGCTCGCCGGCTGCGGCAGTGGCGAACAGGACGGGCTGCGGGCGGCCGAAGACGGCGGCCCGCCGGGCGGCCAGGGTGCCCGGACCGGCCGGCCCGGTAGACCCGGGGGCGGGCACCTCACCGGGCAGCAGCGAGCCGATCCAGCCGTCCGCGCCACCGTGCAGCGCCGGGTCACTCATCCGCAGCCGCCCCTCGACCCGGAAGCCGGCCCGCAGCGCGACCAGCCGGGACGCGTGGTTGCCCACCTCGGCCTGCCAGATCAGCCGGCGCAGCCCCAGGCTGTCGAAGGACCAGCGAGCCACCGCCCGGGTGGCCCGGACCATCACCCCTCGACCGCGCGCCCAGGGCGCAGTCCAGTAACCGATCTCACCGGTGCCGGCCGGGTCGATGGAGATCAAGCCGCAGGAGCCGAGCAGATCACCTGTCGAAGGGTCGCAAACCGCGAACGGCGCCCCGGTGCCCTCCGCCCAGGCCCGCCCGCTGATCTCGGTCACGAAACCGTGAGCGTGTTCCGGTCGGTACGGGCGCGGCACGGTCGTCCAGCGCTGAATGTCCGGGTCCTGGCAGGCTCGGTGCACGGCCTCGGCGTCCGCCCCCCGCCAGGGTCGCAACAGCACGCCGTCCTCGATGATCTCCACGGGCTCCACCCGTGCATCCTGCCGTAGCGTTCGCCGACGGCGTAACCGGATAACGTTTGAAGCGTGCGCAGGGCGCGAGTTTTGTCGGGTTCGGCGGGGTCGAGCACCGCCACCAGTGACCATCGGGCCGATGGAGCGCCTACGATGGTTCGAGACTGTCTAGGGGAGCGTTGATCCGTGTCGATTCTGGAAAAGGTCCTTAACGCGGGCGAGGGCCGCATGGTGCGCCGCCTCAAGGCGATCGCCAATGCCGTCAGCTCGATCGAGGACGACTACATCAACCTCACCGACGAGGAACTGGCCGGCATGACCGAACAGTTCCGGGAGCGGCTCGACGAGGGTGAGACCCTCGACGACCTGCTGCCGGAGGCGTTCGCGGTGGCCCGCGAGGCGGCCGCCAGAGTGCTCGGCCAGCGCCCGTACGACGTCCAGGTGATGGGCGGCGCGGCGCTGCACTTCGGCAACATCGCCGAGATGAAGACCGGTGAGGGCAAGACGCTGACCTCGGTCATGGCCGTCTACCTCAACGCGCTGTCCGGCAAGGGCGTGCACGTGATCACGGTCAACGACTACCTCGCCCAGCGCGACGCGGCGTGGATGGGTCGGGTGCACGAGTTCCTCGGGCTGACCGTCGGCGTGGTGCTGCCCAACCGGCCGGCCAGCGAGCACAAGGCCGCCTACGAGTGCGACATCACCTACGGCACCAACAACGAGTTCGGCTTCGACTACCTGCGCGACAACATGGCCTGGTCGAAGGACGAGCTGGTCCAGCGCGGCCACAACTTCGCCGTGGTCGACGAGGTCGACTCCATCCTGATCGACGAGGCCCGCACCCCGCTGATCATCTCCGGCCCGGCCGAGCACTCGGCCCGCTGGTACGGCGAGTTCGCCGGCGTGGTGGCCCGGCTCCAGCCCGGCACCGACGGCGAGGGCGACTACGAGGTCGACCACTCCAAGCGCACCATCGCCGTGACCGAGCGGGGTGTCGCCAAGGTCGAGGACCGGCTCGGCATCGACAACCTGTACGAGTCGGTCAACACCCCACTGGTCGGCTACCTCAATAACGCCATCAAGGCCAAGGAGCTCTACAAGCGCGACAAGGACTACATCGTCAGCGACGGTGAGGTCCTGATCGTCGACGAGTTCACCGGTCGCATCCTGCACGGCCGTCGCTACAACGAGGGCATGCACCAGGCGATCGAGGCCAAGGAGGGGGTGGAGATCAAGCAGGAGAACCAGACCCTGGCCACGATCACCCTCCAGAACTACTTCCGCCTCTACGAGAAGCTGTCCGGGATGACCGGTACGGCGCAGACCGAGGCGAGTGAGTTCAACAAGGTCTACAAGGTCGGCGTCGTGACGATCCCGACCCACCGCCCGATGGTTCGCGAAGACCGGCCGGACGTCATCTACAAGACGGAAAAGGCCAAGTTCAACGCCGTCATCGAGGACATCGCCGAGCGGCACCAGCTGGGCCAGCCGGTGCTGGTCGGCACCGTCTCGGTGGAAAACTCCGAGATCCTCTCCCAGTTGCTGCGCCGGCGTGGCATCCCGCACAACGTGCTGAACGCCAAGTTCCACGCCCGGGAGGCCGAGATCGTCGCCCAGGCCGGGCGTAAGGGCGCCGTCACCGTCGCCACCAACATGGCCGGCCGTGGCACCGACATCCTCCTCGGCGGCAACGCCGAGTTCCTCGCCGCGAACGAGCTGCGCCAGCGCGGCCTCGACCCGTTGGAAAACGAGGAAGAGTACGCCAAGGCGATGGAGGAGGTCCTTCCCACGTGGAAGCAGGCCTGCGACGCCGAGGCTGACGAGGTCTCCGCCGCCGGTGGTCTCTACGTGCTGGGCACCGAGCGGCACGAGTCCCGCCGGATCGACAACCAGCTGCGCGGTCGTGCCGGCCGGCAGGGCGACCCGGGCGAGTCCCGCTTCTACCTGTCCCTCCAGGACGAGCTGATGCGACGCTTCCGGGCCGGTGCGGTCGAGGCGGTGATGGAGCGCTTCAACATCCCGGAGGACGTGCCCATCGAGTCGAAGATGGTCACCCGGCAGATCAAGAGCGCCCAGGCCCAGATCGAGGGCCAGAACGCCGAGATCCGCAAGAACGTCCTCAAGTACGACGAGGTGCTCAACAAGCAGCGCCAGGTCGTCTACGCCGAGCGACTCCGGGTGCTCAACGGCGAAGACCTCTCCGAACAGGTCCGCAACATGATCGACGACACCGTCGAGGCGTACGTGCGGGGTGCCACCTCCGAGGGCTACGGCGAAGACTGGGACCTCGAGCAGCTCTGGTCCAGCCTGAAGCAGCTCTACCCGGTCGGCGTGACGATCGAGGAGCTGGAGGAGGAAGCCGGCGGCTCGCGGGCCGGCATGGACGCCGACTTCCTGGTCGCCCGCCTCAAGGAGGACGCGAACGCCGCGTACGACCGGCGCGAGGAGCAGGTCGGCACCGAGGGTGTGCGCCAGCTCGAGCGGATGGTGCTGCTCCAGGTCATCGACCGGAAGTGGCGCGAGCACCTCTACGAGATGGACTACCTCCAGGAGGGCATCAACCTCCGGGCGTACGCCCAGCGCGACCCGGTGGTCGAATACCAGCGCGAGGGCTTCGACATGTTCGCCACCATGATGGACGGCATCAAGGAAGAGACTGTCGGCTTCCTCTACAACGTCGACGTCCAGGTGACCGAGCCGGAGCCGGAGGAGGGGGCCGACGAGGTCACCCTGCTCGACAAGCCGGTGGAGATTCGGGCCAAGGGCCTCAACCAGGCGCCGCGGCGGCAGGGCCTGCAATACTCCGCCCCCACCATCGACGGTGAGGCCAGCCCTGGCGCGGTCGCCGTCGAGCAGGCCGAGCAGCAGGCTCCGGCGCTCGGTGTGGGCCGACCGTCCCCGAATGCGCCGGCGGCACCGGGGCGGACCGCCCCGTCCGCGCCGCAGCGGCCCGCGTCC
>NZ_JBSFBM010000108.1:0-19401 GCF_053592955.1 Micromonospora sp. NPDC002411
ACCTGGACGGAAGCCCTCGACGCCATCGACGAGGACCCGGACGCCGAGCCTGTGCACGTCGTCCGCTTCGGCGCCCAGGTCGACGCCCGCCCGGCTGGCGCCGGTCGTGCCGCCGCCAGCGGCAAGGCCGTACGGCGTGCCGAGGGCGTACCGCGGGCCGAGGTCGTGCCCCTCGAGGCCGTTCGTGCGCGGAACAGCCGGCTCGGCGCCGCCGTCGCGCCCACCAACCGCCTCGACGCCGTCTTCGCGGTGTCGCCCTCCGACGTGTCGCGCCACCGGCCCCGCAGCCCGACGGTGACCACCTCACCGGCCGCGTCCCCTCTCGGAACGGACCCGAGGCTGCGCCGACTCCGGGTCGTCGCGTCGACGGGCGGCGTGCCGCCGACCCGAGGGTCCACGACGACTACCCATGCGGGCGGGCATCGGGCGCCCGGCGCGGACCGGGCCTCGGCGTCGATCCGCGTCGTACCTGCCGTGCCGGGGTCAGCCGAACGCACCGCGCCTGCCGACGTCGGGAGCCCGCTCGGGGTGGTGCGCGCCCTGCCACGCCCTCCGGTGGCCCATTGGGCGGACGGCCTGGCCGCCTCGGCGTGAGGCCCCGTCTCAATGGTCGTCGGAGGCCGAGCACCGCCCTGTTGAGCTGCCACGCTCACGCCGGCCATCCCGCGCTAGTCGGCGGGAGCGAGGTCAGGTCGGTCGCCCACCGAACTGCCAGTCGTGCACCTCGACGTCGGCGTACCGGTCCACGGTCAGGATGGCGCGGGCCGCGTCCCGGGACGACGCCCGGAGTAGCGCGGCGGTGCCCAGCCACGTGCCGCCGTCGTCGGACAGCAGCGGCCCGTACGCGATCAGCTCGTCCGGGTCGGGTGGCACGGCCAGGTCGACGGCCTGCCCCTCCCCGAGACCGAGCACCAGGTACCTGTCACCGCCGGTCCGACCGCCCGGGAAGTCCCACATCGTGCGGCCCAGCGTGTTGCGCCACCGGCGCACCAGCACATCCCGGTAGACGCCGGCCTGGTAGTTGGGCTCGTCGAAGGCGAACGCCCGCGCGGCGGCCGAGTCGGGCAGATCGACGATGTGCACGCTGCCGGTGGCGGTGTCACCGGACAGAGTCGGGCCGCGAGCGATCATCTCCGTCGCGAACCGGTCCATGTAGGACCAGTGCTCGGCCAACAACTCGTCGCGTAACGCGCCCGAGCCGGGCCGGTCACGGTGGTAGCACAGGAATTCCATGCCGCACATTGTCGACGCCGGGCCCCATCCCCGCCGGACCGAGGTCAGCCGGGCGGTGCCAGGGGTACGGTCGCCGAGGCCAGCAGTGCCGCCGTGGGCAGCGCGAGCAGGCCGTCCGCGTCCCGGTAGGAAGCGGTCACCTCGTCGTACACGGCCCGGATGCGGGCCAGCACGTCCGGAGGTTGGGCGACCAGCACCAGGCCGGGCTTGCTGATGCCATTGGCGGGGCCGCTCCACCACGCCTCGGGGTCGGTGCGATGCGCCCAGGTGATCGTCTCGCACCGCACGTCGGCGAGACCCGCGGCGTCGAGCAACCCGCCGAGGCCATCCGGGGTACGGGGGAAGTCCCTGTCCACGTCCACCGTCGGCGCGGTCGGACGGTCGACCCCGGCGGCGTCGAAGACCCTCCCCCACAGGCTCTGCGCCTCGGGCGGCGGGTCGGGCCAGATCGTCACCGCGATCCGACCGGCCGGCCGGACGACCCGTCGGAGCTCGTCGACCGCCGCACGCGGATCACCCACGTGGTTGATCACGAAGTTCGCCACGGCTGCGTCGAAGGATCCGGAGGTAAACGGAAGGCGGGGCAGGGCCGCGAGTCGCACCTCCTCGGCCGACGGGACACGGCGGCGCGTCAACTCCACCATGCTCGGCTCGGCGTCGACGGCGACGACGACCGCGCCACGAGCGCTCGCCAACGCTGCCACGGTGCCGGAACCGGTGCCGGCGTCGAGCACGCGGGTGCCCGCACCGACGTCCACGGCGTCCAACAACGATGGCGCCGGATGGGCGCAGAGCGCGGCGAGGCTGCGGTCGTACGCGGCAGCCCGCCCGGACCAGTGCGACCGTACGTACTCGTCGTAGGCAGTCGTCGTCATCGCCCCACCCCGTCGACGGCGATCATGATGTCGGCGTCAGGATATCGAAGGAGGCACGTTCCGGACGGCCCGCGCACCGACGCGACACCGCGCAGGCCCCCGGTGAGCTGGTCGTCCGTTGTCCACCGGCAGCCGGTGAGCCCGTACGCGGGCGACTAGGATCGGCCCAGTCATGCTGCTACGGGTGCTCGGGCCGCTCGAGGTCGAGGTCGACACAGGCGGACCGGTCGACCTCGGTGGCCCCCGCCAACGCGCCGTGCTCGCGCTGCTGCTGGCGGCCCGAGGCGAGGTCGTCTCCGTCGGTCGGATGATCGAGGATCTGTGGCGGGGTGACCCCCCGCCACGGGCGATCGCCTCCCTGCAGGCGTACGTCTCGCACCTGCGCCGCCTGTTGGAACCGGCCCGCGAACGCCGGGCGCCGGCGCGGGTCCTGGTCACCGCCCCACCCGGCTACGCGATCCGGGTGCCCACCGACGCCGTCGACGCCAGTCGGTTCGAGGCGCTGCTCGCCGACGCACGCGCTGTCAACGCCGCCGACCCGGGCCGGGCACGCCGGCTGCTGGTCACCGGACTCGACCTGTGGCGCGGGCCCGCGTACGCCGAGTTCGTCGAGGAACCGTGGGCGCAGCCGGAGGTGCTGCGGTTGGAGGAGCTGCGCCTCGCCGCCCGGGAGCTGCTGCTCGACGTGACAGTGCGCGGTGGCGACGCGGCCGAGGCGGTGCCGGAGGCGGAGGTGCTGACCCGGCAGGCACCGCTGCGGGAGGAGAGTTGGCGGCTGCTGGCGCTGGCGTTGTGGCGTACCGGCCGGCAGGGCGACGCCCTCGCGGCGCTGCGTCGGGCCCGGGCGACGCTGGCCGACCAGCTCGGTCTGGATCCGGGCCCGGCCCTGGTCGAGCTGGAATCCGCGATCCTGGCCCAGCGTCTCGACCTGCTTCCGCCGGTGGTCGCGACGGCGGCACGGATCGTCGCCCCGCCACCGGCGACCGAGGAGGTGTTCGTCGGACGGGAGGCCGAACTGGCGGCTCTCGGGCAGGCGGCCGCCGAGTGCGTGACGAGCGGGCCGCGTGTCGCGATCGTCAGCGGCGAGGCCGGCGCGGGCAAGACGACGGTGCTCAGCCGGTTCCGGGAGGAACTCAGCTCGCGCGGCTGGCTGGTCGCCGTCGGCCGCTGCCCGGAGGTCGAGGGCGCGCCGCCGGCCTGGCCGTGGGTCGAGGCGCTGCGGCAGCTCGCCGAGGAGACGCCGCCGGGGGGTTTCGCGTCGGCGCTCGCCCCGCTGCTCGGCGGTAGCGACGGCGAGTCGGGTGGTGACGTCGCCGCCGGCCGGTTCCGGTTGCACCGCGCCGTCGGAGCGTGGTTGGACGCGACAGCGGTCCGCAGGCCGGTAGCTGTCGTCCTCGACGACCTGCACGCCGCCGACGCCGAAACGCTGCTCCTGCTGAACAGCGTCACCGAGCTGACCACCGGCGCCGTGCTGTTCGTCGCGGCGATGCGGCCCACTGACAACCGCGAGCGGCTCGCCGACACGATGGCCGTCCTGGCTCGTCGGTCACCCCACCGGATCCAGTTGGGGGGCCTGGCCACGGCCGAGGTCGAACGGCTGCTCGGCGCGCTGGCCCGGACCACCCTCGACTCGGACACGGTCGCCGCGCTGACCGAACGCACCGGCGGGAACCCGTTCTACGTCCGGGAGTCGGCGCGGCTGCTCGCCGCCGAGGGCACGCTCGTCGCCACCTCCGACGTGCCGGAGGGGGTACGCGACGTGTTGCGCCGCCGACTCGCCCGCCTGCCGTCGTCGGCGATCTCGGTGCTGCGTCTCGCCGCCACGCTGGGGCGGGAGGCGGACCTACCGACACTTGTCGACGCCGCCGACGTCGACGAGGCGTCCACCCTCGAAGCCGTGGAGGTCGGACTGACCGCCGGCCTGCTCACCGAACCGGTCCCCGGTCGGGTGCGCTTCGTGCACGGCCTGGTCCGCGACACCATCTACACCGACCTGTCCCACCTGCGCCGGACCCGCCTGCACGCCCGGGTCGCGGACGCCACCCGCCGACTGGCACCCGCTGACTACCCGTCGCTGGCCTACCACTACGCCCGCGCCGCGTCGGCCGACACCGCTCCGCTCGCCGTCGACTACGCCATCCGCGCCGCCGAGCTGGCCGAGCGGCGGTACGCGTACGACACCGCCATCGAGGTGCTCGGCAACGCGCTCGACGCCGCCGCGACGGTCGCCGGGGATCGGGACGCGCTGCGGGTCGACCTGCTCGGCCGGTTGTTGCGGGCCCAGGCTCGGGCCGGTGCGGTGGCCGCCGCCCGGGCGACCCGCGCCCGGGCGATCGACGTCGCCGCCGCGTCCGGTCGGGACGATCTGCTGGTCGCGGCCTTCACCGCGTGGACCGTCCCGACACCGTGGTTGACGCACGCGTACGGCGTGGTGGACCACCGGATCGTGGAGTTGCTCACCCGACTCCTGCGTACCGACGATCTGGACCCGGTCGCCCGCTGCCGACTGCTCGACGCGCTGGCCACCGAACTGGACGGCGAGGCGGACCCTCGGGGCGCGGCGTCCGGGCGGGAGGCTCTGGCGTTGTCGCGGCGACTGGGCGATCCCGAACTGCGCGCCCTCGGGCTGGCCGCGCGGGTCCGCACCATGAGCTACGAACGCGACGCGACGCACCGTCGGGAACTGGCCCTGGAGCTGCGTGACCTCGCCGACGACCACGGGCTGGTGACCTATCGCTCGGTCGCCGAACAGGTGCTCGGCCACTGCGCCGCGGCGCTCAACGAGCCGGACGAGCTCCGCGCCAGCGTCGCCCGACACGGCCGGCTAACCGGGACGTACCAGCTCAACGAGGCGCAGGTGATCCACCTGTGTGCCCTGGGCGCCCTCGCCCACGTCGCCGGTGACTTCGTCGCGGCGCGACGGCACTACGACGAGGTCGCCGTGCAGATGCGGCGGCAGGGTTCGCTGCACGCCGAGGCCTTCCACTACTTCTCCGTGGCGACCCTGCTGATCAGCCAGGGACGCATCGGCGAGCACGTGGAGGCCACCCGGCGGGTACGCGAGTCGTTGGGGCCGATCGTGGACGACCTGCTGGCGCTGGCGCTGATCGGGAGCGGACGGGTGTACGAGGCACGCGCCATGCCGCTCGGGCGGCACACGTACCGCCCCGACTACTTCGAGTCGGCGCTGCTCAGCGTGCGCGGGATGGTCATCGTGGCACTGGGTCGACGGGACCTCGCCCCACAGGTGATCGACGCCCTGCTGCCGGTACGCGACCAACTGGCCGGTTTCGCCACCACCGCGGCCGTGGTGCGCCCGGTCGCGTTGACGCTCGGGGAACTGTTCCAGCTGCTGGGACGCACCGAGGAGGCGACGCGGCACTTCACGCTGGCGGCCGGGGTGGCCCGCCGGTGGGAGTCGCCGCACTGGCTGGCCGCGGCCACGGCGGCGCTGGCCGGCTGACCGTCGCGGTTGGTGGATTCCAAGCCGGTTCCAAGTGGCACCGAGAATGATCAACAGATCTGTGCCAGTTGATCCTCGGAAAGGTCACCGTGAACCAGAACCACCGCGAAGCCATGGCGGACGTGCGCGACATGTACATGGCCCACACGACGTTCCGTCGCGAGTTCAGCCTGCTGCCGCAGCTCGTCCGCGACGTCACACCAGGTGACGCCAAGCGAGCGGAGACCGTCGGCGCCCACGCCGAGCTGCTCTGCCACATGCTGCACCTGCACCACGAGGGCGAGGATCTGCTGCTGTGGCCGCGGCTCGTCGAGCGCGGCGGGGAGGCGGCCGCGGCCATCGTGCCCACCATGGAGAAGCAACACCACGCCATCGAGGAGGCCCACGGGGCAGCGGTCGCCCTGCTGCCCGCCTGGCGTCGTACCGGTCGCGGCGGTGACCAGCTCGCTGACGCGTTCGAGCACCTCCGCGTGGCGCTGATCGAGCACATGGCCATGGAGGAGGCCGAGATCCTGCCCCTGGCGGAACGGCACGTCACGGCCGCGGAGTGGATGCAGCTCGGCGAGCACGGGATGAGCAAGTCCCCGAAGAAGCAGCTGCCACTGGCCTTCGGCCTGGCCATGTACGAGGGCGACCCCGAGGTGATCAAGGCGGTGCTGGCGCACGCCCCGCTGCCGGCCCGCCTGCTCATGCCGATCATCGGACCCCGACTGTTCGCCAGCCACGCCAAGCGTGTGCACGGCACTGCCACTCCCCCGCGCATCGGCGCCGGGGCCCGCTGAGCGAGGCCGACAACCGACCCGACAGGCCCGACGATCCGACCCGACGTCGGGCCTGCCGGGCTCGGGTACCCCGTGAGGGCGGCGCTGTCGCACATCGCGCGGGAGCCCGGCCCCGGGCCTCATCGTTGCGGCGGGATCGCGGCCTCGTCGCCCACCGGGACGGCCGTCCCGGCGAGGGCGTCGCGGTCCAGACGGCCGCCTGCCCCGGCACGGGAGCGCGACGGCCGCCACCGGGATGTGGGCGTGCGCAGGAGGGGATGGGCCTGCGGTACGCCGGCGCGAATCTGCTGCTGGAGCAGGTGGAGCGTCGGCCACCACTCGGGGTGACTCGCCACCACCTCGTCGAGGATCGGGCTCTGCCGCAGCATCTCGGCCGGCCAGTGATGCCACGAGTGGGCGAAGTCGAAGGCGGGCAGCAGCGAGGCCATCTGAAGATTGCACTCGAGCACGTCGCCGAGGAGTTCCGCGAAGATCAACACCTTCGGCCGCTCCGCGTCGTCCGGCGCGCAGGGCTTCCCGTCGAAGAAGTACGGCCGCGCCGACGGGTCCTGGAGCAGGCGTTCGTGCCAGGAACGGATGAGGTTGTTGACCTCGACGAGCGCGCTGGCCGAGCCGATGCCGTTGTTGATCCGGCTCTGCCTCGCCACCTCTCGGGTCTGCAGCGCGGAGAAGCACAGCGATATCGCGACCAGCATCAGACCGATGACGTTCAGGACCGTCTCGTTCACGCCTGTGCCCTTCGAGGAGGGGAGCCTGTCCTCAGGCTAGGCAGGCGCGGCAACCATCGACGGTCGTGCTGCTCCGCGGGCCCTGATGCTCACTAGGCTGCCAGGAAGGCCAGCACCCTGGGCCAGGTCGCCGTGCTGGCGTCCGGGGAGTACTCGCCGGCTTCCGGGTCGGTGAACAGGTGACCCACGCCGGGGTAACGGAAGACCGTCAGGTCGGCGCCGGCGTCGGTCATCGCCTGCTGCCACTCGTCGACCTCGTCCGGAGTGTCGTACGGGTCGGGGTGGGCGAGGTGCAGCTGCACCGGCAACCCGGGCCGGACCGCGTCCGGCGCGCCGCCGGTGCCGTGCAGCAGGAGCAGCCCGCCCGCGTCGGGTCGCTCGGCCAGCAGCGCCCCGGCCACGCCGGCGCCCATCGAGAAGCCGGCGAGAACCGTCTCGGGTGGCAGGTCGTTCAGCGCGTGCCGGGCCCGGTCGAGCACCACCTCCTGACCGACCTTGTCGAGCAGCGCGAAGCCCTCCTCGACGGTGTCGACGGCCGGAACGCCGTACAGATCAGGGGTGCTGACCTGGTGCCCGGCGGCGCGCAACCGGTCGGCGGCGGCGCGTACGGCGGGCCGCAGCCCGTACACGGAGTGGAACAGCACGACGTGTCGCATCACGTCATCCTGCCGCAACCGGCCGCCTACGAAGGGTGGCCACGCGGGGCGGAGGTCAGACCAACGCCGCCAAGCACACGCCCGGGCTAGCCACGCGGGGCAGCGGTCAGACCAACGCCGCCAGTCGCGCGACGAGGTCGGTCGGCGGCGGCATCGCGGCGATCTCCCGGCTCACCTGACCGGCGGCGGTGCGCAGCGCGTCGTCGGTGAGCAGGCGGGTCAGCGCCTGGGCGGTGATGTCCCGGGGGCGCAGCGCCAGACCGGCGCCGCGACGGGCGACCAGCTCGGCGTTGTGCCGCCGGTCCCCCGGACCGACGGTGGCGAGCTGGGGCAGACCTGCGACGAGGGCGCCGAAGACGCTGCCCGCCCCACCGTGGTGGACCAGCGCAGCGCTCGCCGGCATCGCCGCGTCCAGCGGGATCCAGTCGACCACCCGCACGTTGCCGGGCAGCGAACGGGTCGACCGCTCGTCCGGTCGGACCAGCACGATCTCGGCGTCCACCTGAGCGGCGGCGGCCACCACGGCGGGCATCGGCCCCCGGTCGCCCGGGCCGGTCAGGGTGCTGCGGGTGACCAGGATCCGCTGACGCTCGCCCGGCTCGCGCAGCCAGGCCGGCAGCTCGCCGCCGCCGATGTAGGAGTCGTACCGCATCGGCCACCCGGCCTGGGTGGCGACGCTGGGAGGGGCCACGGCGAGGGCGGCGGCAGGTGGCGGCAGTTCGGTCAGACCGTGCCGGCGCAGTGCGGCGCCGAGCCGGGCGGTGGTCGCGCGGACCAGGTCGCGGCCGTCGAAGAGGGCGTTCTCCTGGCGTACGGCCGGCACGTCGAGGCGCGCGGCGGCCACCGCGCCGGCGACCGCGAACGGCTCGTGCAGCACCAGGTCCGGCCGCCAGCGGGCGGCCAGTGCTACCACCGGGTCGGTGAGCTGGTCGTTGAGCGCGCCGAAGAGCAGGCCGGCGCCCCGGGTGCCGGCGGTGCCGGCCATTTCGGCGCGGGCGATCAGCGGGTGGCGGGGGAAGACGCGCAGCGCGATCCGCCCGAAGTCGAAGCTCGGTGCGATGTCGTGAACGGCCAGCCCGGCGTCGGCGGCGGTCAGACCACCGCCGCCGGTGGCCAGCAGCACGTCGTGGCCGGCGTCGCGCAGCGCGACCGCGAGCGGCACCAGCGGGAAGACGTGCCCGACGAGCGGGGCGGAGACCACCAGCACGCGCATGGGTCGCATCCTATGTCTCCACCGACGTCGGGGCGGGCCCCCGAAACCCCGGTCCGGACGGATCAGAGCAGCCGCCCCACGTCCGGGGCAGCTCTACAGGGGACAGCACCGGCCGACCGGGGTGGCCAGCGGTCAGCGGGCCGCCGGTCGTTGGTCGTTGGTCGTTGGTCGACGATGCGGCGCATCTTGCCCATCGACCGCTCCACCGCCTCTGGGGCGAGGACGTCGACGGCAACGCTCACCCCGATGGTGTTCTTCACCAGCTCGGCGAGCGTCGCGCCGGCCCGCTCAGCCGCGTCCGCGGCGACCTCCGCCCGCCAGGCTGACGCGGCGGTCAGCGGGCGGCGGGCAGCCGGTGCAGGGCGTCGACCAGCGGGGCCAGCTCGGGGGTGGCCTCCGCTTCGGCGAGCGCGTCGCCGAGCACCCGGTCGTGCGTGGGCCGGGCCTGGCCGAGCAGCTCGGAGCCGGCCGGGGTCAGCTCGGTGTAGATGCCGCGCCGGTCGTCGGCGCAGAGGATGCGGGTGAGCAGACCGCGTTGCTCCAGGCGGGTGACCAGGCGGGTGGTGGCGCTGCCGGACAGGGCGGCGGCGCGGGCGAGCTGACTCATCCGCATGTGCCAACCGTGCTGACGCGAGAGTGCGTCGAGGACCGTGTATTCGACGACGGACAGCTCGTGACCGGCCTGCAACGCCCGCTCCAGGGAGGCCTCGATCAGCCCGTGCAGGGCGGCGAGGGTGCGCCAACCCTGCGCGCGGATCTCGACGGCGTCGTCGGCGATGCCCATGCCGGCCCCTCCTCGGGTGTGATCTGGACGGCCCCAGGCTACCACGCTTGCGCCGATATAAAGCGCGTGCAAGTATTTTCTTGCTGACGCGGGTAGTTGCACGCGCCGTCCATCTGACCCCTCCCCGATGGGAAGACCATGTCCGTACGCCAACAGTCCCTGCCGCCTGGCCTGATCGCGCTGGCCATCGGCGCCTTCGGCATCGGACTCACCGAATTCGTGATCATGGGCCTACTGCCCGAGGTGGCCGCCGACTTCGCGGTCACCGAGCCGGTGGCCGGCTGGCTGATCTCCGGCTACGCGCTCAGCGTGGCCGTCGGCGGGGTCGCCCTCACCGCGGCGGTCACCCGGCTGCCCCGCAAGCCGGTGCTGCTCGGCCTGATGGTGCTCTTCATCATCGGCAATCTGCTCTCCGCCCTCGCCGGCGACTACGCCGTGATGATGGCCGGCCGGATCGTCGCCGCCCTCTGCCACGGCGCGTTCTTCGGCATCGGCGCCGTGGTGGCTGCCGGCCTGGTCGCACCGGCCCGCCGGGCGGGCGCCATCGCCATGATGTTCGCCGGCCTGACCATCGCTAACGTCCTCGGCGTCCCCTTCGGCACCTTCCTGGGGCAGCACTTCGGCTGGCGGTCGACGTTCTGGGCGATCACCGCGATCGGCGTCGTCGCGCTGATCGGGCTGGCCCTGCTCATCCCGGCTCGCGACACCGCCAGCGCCGATCGTCCGGCCGCCGGGCTACGCGGCGAACTGCGCGCCTTCACCCATTCGCAGGTCTGGCTCTCCCTGGTGATCACGGTCCTGGGCTTCGGCGGGATGTTCGGCGCGTTCACCTACATCGCCTACACGCTGACCGAGGTCAGCGGCTTCGCCAGCAGCACGGTGCCGTGGCTGCTCGTCCTCTTCGGAGTGGGACTCTTCGCCGGCAACCTGCTCGGCGGCCGGGCAGCCGACCGGTCTCTGTCGCGCACCCTGGTCACCGTCCTGGCGGTGCTCACCGTCGTGCTCGTCGGTTTCGCGCTGACCGCCACCAGCACGGTGTTGACCATCGTCTCGCTGGTGCTGATGGGCGGGTTCGGCTTCGCCACGGTGCCGCCGTTGCAGATGCGGATCATGCACTACGCGCACCAGGCACCGACCCTGGCGTCCGGCGCGAACATCGCCGCGTTCAACCTCGGCAACGCGCTGGGCGCCTGGATCGGCGGGGTGACCATCGCCGCCGGACTCGGCTACACCTCGCCGATCTGGGCCGGCGCCGCGCTCACACTGGCCGGGCTGGGCGTCCTCCTCGGGGCGCTGCGCCTGGCCCGCCGCAGCGAGCCGACGACGGCCGAAGCGGACCTGGTCGAAACGGCGGCCTGAGCCGCCGACAGGAGTACGCCGGGCCGGGCGGATGCCCGACCCGGCGTCACCCTGATCATCGCCCCGCCATCATCTCGCAGTTGCAAGTTATGTGCAACAAGGTCTGGACAACGCCGATGCGACGTAACTAGCCTTCCTTCCATGAGTCCTTACATCACGGATCCGTGGGCGTGGCAGGAGAGCTGAGACCGCCAGCAGGAGGCGTTCATGCCGGACCGGGAACACCGGTTCACCGCCATGCTCGACACCGTCGACGCGATCCTCGACGGTCAGCCACCGCGCGTGCTCGACCTGGCCGGTGGCACCGGCAGCATCTCGCTGCGCACACTGGCGCGCTTCCCCGACGCGGAGGCGACACTGCTGGACCTCGACCCGGCACTGCTCGCCATCGCCCGCGCCTCACTGGGTGACCGGGCCACCATCGTCACGGCCGACCTCGGCACCCCGGACTGGCGCTCCGCGCTCCCCCACCGCGAGTACGACGCCGTACTCACCGCCACCGCTCTGCACTGGGTGCCAGCCGACCGACTCGGTCAGCTCTACGCCGAGCTGCGCGACGTGCTGCGACCGGGCGGTGTCTTCGCCAACGCCGACCACATGCCGGACGACGGCCTGCCGGAGCTGACCAAGCGGCTGATGGACCGGGCCCGGAACCGGCGCAACGCCCGGTACGCGGCCGGCACGATGCTGTCCTGGTCGGACTGGTGGGATCGGGCCGGCGCGGATCCGGCGCTGTCCCCGTTGGTGCGCCAGCGACAGGACATCTACCCGACCGGGCACAGCCCGGAGTGGAACCCGCCGGTCTCCTGGCACCTCGCCGCGCTCACCGCCGCCGGGTTCAGCGAGGTCGGCACGGTGTGGCGGGGCGGCCCGGACGCCGCCGTCGCAGCAGTTCGCTGACACCACCGTCGGGGCGCGCGCCGACGCCGCAGGTGGCGGCAGCGCAGCCGGGCCGCAGGTGGCGGCAGCGCACTCGGGCCGCAGGTGGCGGCACTACGCTGGGGACCCGTGGCAGAGCCGCTGGACCCGCGTACCGACCCCGACGTCGACCTCCGGGTCCCCGCCGACCGGGGTGAGCTGACCGCGCACCCCGCGACGGTCCTGGCCGCCATCGCGGTCGGCGGGGTGCTCGGCGCGCTGGCCCGGGCCGGCCTGCAGCACGCCGCACCGCACTCCCCCACAGGGTTTCCGTGGGCGACCTTCGGCATCAACACGTCCGGCTGTCTCCTGATCGGCGCGCTGATGGCGGTGCTCGGACGCCTCGACGGCGGGCATCCCCTGGCTCGCCCGTTCCTCGGGGTCGGAGTGCTCGGCGGGTTCACCACGTTCTCCACCTACACGGTCGACATCCAGCAGGCGCTGGTCGCTGGCGCTCCGGGCACCGCGCTGGTCTACCTGGCCGCGACGCTGCTCGGGGCGCTCGCCGCGGTGGGTCTGGGCGACGCCGTGACCACCCGGGTGCTGCGACGGAGGGCGGCCTGATGACCGTCCTGCTCATCGCCCTGGGCGCGGCCGTCGGCGCTCCGTTGCGCTACCTCACCGACCGGGCCGTGCAGTCCCGGCACGACTCGGCGTTCCCTTGGGGCACGCTGACCGTCAACGTGATCGGGTCGCTGTTGCTCGGCGCGCTCGTCGGGTGGCCGGTCGGCCCGGCTGTCACCGCGGCGCTCGGCACCGGGTTCTGCGGCGCGCTGACCACCTACTCCACCTTCAGCTACGAGACGCTACGACTCGTCCGGAGCGGCAACCGGCTCCTCGCGATCGCCTACGTGCTGGGCAGCGTCGCTGCCGGGCTCGTTGCCGCCACCGCCGGCTATGCCGTGGCCCGCGCCCTGACGAACTGACCCAGCCATCGCTCCCCTGACCAGGAGCCGAGCGACAACGCCCTGAGGGTATATACGCGAGGTATACCCTCGGTGTAGTCTCCTGGCATGAGCGTGCCACTGACCCTCCTCGGCCTCCTCGAACGAGAGCCCAGCCACGGGTACGACCTGAAACGCGACTACGACGCCTTCTTCGGGCGCGGCAAGCCGCTGCCGTTCGGCCAGGTCTACTCCACCCTCAGCCGACTGGCCCGGGACGGCAAGGTGGTGATCAGCGACGTCGCCCCCGGCGCCGGCCCCGACCGCAAGCGCTACATCATCACCGACGTCGGCGCGACCGAAGTCGAGCAGTGGCTGACCCAGCCGGTCGACCCGGAACCGCACCTGCAGACGGTGCTCTTCGCCAAGGTCGTGCTCGCGCTGATGCTCGACCGTCCGGCCGCCGAATACCTCGACACCCAGCGCAGCGCGCACCTGCACCGGATGCGTGAGCTCACCGAGATCAAGCGCGCCGGCAGCCTTGTCGACGCGCTGCTCGCCGACCACGGCCTCTACCACCTGGAGGCGGATCTCCGATGGATCGAGATGACCGGCGCCCGGCTGGACGCCCTACGGAAAGAGGTGCGGCCGTGAGCGTCGTCATCGAAGCGCGCACCGTGGAGTTCTCCTTCGGCCAGACCCCCGCCCTGCGCGGCGCCAGCGTGGCCGTGGAGGCGGGCGAGATCCTCGCCGTGATGGGCCCCAGCGGCTCGGGCAAGTCCACCCTGTTGCACTGCCTGGCCGGCATCCTGGTCCCCGACGCCGGCGAGATCCTCTTCGACGGGGCCTCGGTGCACTCCATGACCGAGACCGAACGCAGCAGCCTGCGCCGGGACCGGTTCGGTTTCGTGTTCCAGTTCGGTCAGCTCGTCCCCGAGCTCACCGCTGTGGAGAACGTCGCGCTGCCGCTGCTACTTAGCGGCGTGGGCCGAAAGCAGGCGCTGTCGAAGGCGTACGCCTGGTTCGCGCGCCTTGGCCTGGACGGGTTGGAACAGCGCCGCTCGGGTGAACTGTCAGGCGGGCAGGCGCAGCGCGTCGCCCTCGCCCGCGGCCTGGTCGCCGAGCCGCGGGTGCTCTTTGCCGACGAACCGACCGGAGCGCTCGACTCGCTCACCGGCGAGCAGGTCATGGACCTGTTGGTCGGCGTCGCCCGCGAACAGGGCACCACCGTCATCCTGGTGACCCACGAGGCCAGGATCGCCGCGTACGCCGACCGCGAGGTCATGGTCCGCGACGGGCGCGTGAACGCGCCGGACCGGATCGCCTCGTGATCGGCTTCGGGCTCCGCCTCGCCGTGGCCGGCGGCCGTGAGGCGCTCACCCGCCTGCTCGTCATCGCCGCCGCCGTCGCGGTCGGCAGCGGACTGCTGCTGACCACCCTCGCCGGGGTCAACGCGGTCAACGCCCAGCTCACCCGGTACGCGTCGATCTACCCCAACGCCTCGACGGCTGGCGACGTCGACCCGCTGTGGTGGTCGACCCGGGACGACTACTTCCACGGCACACAGATCATCCGTATCGACGTCGCGGCGACCGGGCCGAACGCGGACACCCCGGCCGGCATCCCGAGCACTCCCGGCCCCGGGGAGTTCTACGCCTCACCCGCGCTGCGGGAACTGTTCGCCGCGCACCCGGCCGACCAGCTCAACGACCGCTACCCGGGCCGTGACCTCGGTGCCGTCGGCCCGGCCGGGCTGACCTCACCGGACACCCTGCTCGCCATCGTGGGCGGCACCCCGGAGAACGTCGGCAAGCTGCCCAACGCCCGGCAGGTCGGCAGCGTCGGCGACACTCCCGCACTCCCCGAGACCACTGTGAACCTCATCCTGGGCGTGATCGCCGGCGGGCTGCTGTTCCCGGTGCTGATCTTCATCGGCACGGCCACCCGGCTCAGCGCCGCTCGGCGGGAGCAACGATTCGCCGCCATGCGCCTGGTCGGCGCGACGCCCCGACAGATCTCGACCGTCGCCGCCGTGGAGGCGACCGCCGCGGCCGTCGTCGGCACCGCCGTGGGCTTCGGCCTGTTCTACGCGTTCCGGGGGCCACTCGCCGGCATCCCGTTCACCGGCATGCCGTTCTTCCCCAGTGACATGTCCCTGGGCCTGCTGGACGTCCTGCTCGTCGCCCTCGGCGTACCGGCCGGCGCGGCGGTGGCGGCCCAGGTCTCGCTGCGCCGCGTACGGATCTCGCCGCTGGGCGTCACCCGTCGGGTCACCCCCGGGGCACCGCGCGCGTACCGGCTGATCCCGGCCCTGCTCGGCGTCGCCGTGCTTGTCTTCGCGCTCGGCTTCCGGCCCGAGACGTCCGACGGCCAGACGGCGGTGTTCCTGCCCGGGTTGCTGCTCATCATGGCCGGCCTGGTCTTCGCCGGCCCATGGTTGACGATGGTCGGCGCGCGGGTGATGGCCCGGTACGCCAACCGCCCGGCCACGCTCATCGCCGCGCGCCGCCTCGCCGACAACCCGAAGGCTGGCTTCCGGGCGATCAGCGGCATCATGCTCGCGCTCTTCGTGACGAGCGTGGCCGTCGGCGTGATCACCACGATCATCGCCAACCGCGGCCCGGCGCCGGTCGGCTCGACCGACGCGGGCACGGTGACCACGGTCTTCGACGAGAAGGCAGCGTCGGTGCCCGACACGCTCTTCACCGACCTGCACGCGATCACCGGTGTGCGGTCCGCGACCGCCATCCGCGAGAACCCGAACCTCATGAACGGCGGCGAGACCGGAGTGATCGCGTGCGCCGACCTGCCGAGCACGTACGGCCGGTGCAGCGAGGGGGCGAGCGTCATCGAGGTGCCGATGGGGCTCAGCCGCTGGCGGGAGTCGGCGTCGTCCGCGACGGTCTGGCCCGCCGCGTCGCTCACCCTCGACGAACTCCAGCGGCTGCCGGTGGTGTCGATTGTCGTCGGCACGGACGGCTCCGCCGCCGCCATCGAGCGCACCCGCACCGTGCTGGAGGTCGCCTTCCCGACGTTCTGGGTGGGGCCGAACGTTCCCGGCGACTTCGAGTCGGACTTCGCGAACACGCTGCGCGGCTGGGAACAACTGGCGAACGTGATCATCATCGCCAGCCTGGCGCTCGGCGGGTGCAGTCTCGCGGTCAGCGTCATCGGCGGTCTCACCGAACGCCGACGCCCGTTCAGCCTGCTGCGTCTCAGCGGCGCGCCGGTGCGGGTCCTGCGCCGGGTGGTGGCGTTGGAGAGCGCCGTGCCGATGCTCGCCGTCGCCGCCGTCGCCATCGGGATGGGCCTCCTCGCCGCCCACCTGTTCCTGCGGGCACAGATGGGCTACACGCTGATCGCGCCGGAGCCACGCTTCTACGTGATCGTCGTCGTCGGGCTGGCCGCCTGCCTGGGTGTCATCGCCTCCACACTGCCGCTGCTGGAACGCATCACCGGCCCGGAGACCGCCCGCAGCGAGTAGTCGTCATCCCGTCGGCCCGGTGGTGGTGAGGGCGACCACCGGGCCGAGGACGAAGACGGCGGGCGGGCCGACGCCCTCCCGGGCGGCGACGGCACCGATCTCGTCCAGCCGGGCGGGCACCGACAGTTGGTCGGGTAGCCCGGCGTCCTGGACGGCGAGCACCGGGGTCTCCGGGGCGCGGCCGTGCTCGATCAGCACAGCCGCGATCTTGGCGATGGTGTCGACGGCCATCAGCAGGACGACGGTGCCCCGGGCGCGGGCCAGCGCCGCCCAGTCCACGAGCGAGTCGGGGTGCCCGGGCGGCAGGTGTCCGGACACGACGGTGAGGTCGTGCGCCACCCCCCGGTGGGTGACCGGCACACCGGCGAGGGCCGGAGCGGCGATCGCGCTGCTCACCCCGGGCACGACCGTCACCGGCACCCCGGCCGCCTCGCAGGCCTGCACCTCCTCGTGACCGCGCCCGAAGACGTACGGGTCGCCGCCCTTGAGGCGTACCACCTGGCGGCCGGCCTTGGCGTGCGACACCAGCGCCGCGTTGATGGCCTCCTGGGCCATCGACGGACCACGGGGCACCTTGGCGGCGTCGACCACCAGCACGTCGGGGCGCAGCCCGGCGAGCAGCCCCTGCGGGGCCAACCGGTCGACCACCACGACGTCCGCCGCGTCGAGCAGTGCCCTCCCGCGTACCGTGATCAGGTCGTCGGGCCCCGGCCCGCCGCCGACCACAGCGACCGCCCCGTGCTCGTGCCCGTAGTGGTCATGGTGGTGGTGGTCGTGCCCGTGGTGATGGTGGTGACCGACCGGGTCGTCGGGGTGGTCGTGCGGGCGTTGCGGGCGACCGACCTTGTCGGCGAAGCCGGGCATCAACACCCGGTACGCGCAGGTGTCGCAGTTCATCCGGATGTCGCCGCCCAGCGCCTCGGCGTAGCGCTCCCGTACCAGGTCGGCGAGGGCGTCGCAGTCGCCGATCACCTCGGCCACCCGCACGTCGAGGTCGCTGTGGGCGGCGGCGAACTCGGCCGACTGGGCGACGATGCGGTCCGGCAGCACCCCGGCGAACAGGAAGTACGGTGCGACGACGATCCGCCGTGCGCCGAGGCGGCGCAGCCGTTCCAGCACCGCCGGGACCGACGGCTGGGCGAGGGAGATGAACCCCGGCTCGACACCGGCGTAGCCGCGTCCCTCCCAGAGCAGACGGGCGACCTTGGCGACCTCGGCGTTGGCGTCCGGGTCGGTGGACCCCCGCCCGATCAACGCGACCCACGTGCCGGCCCGGTCGGCACCCGCCGGCTCAGTGCCGGCCCGGTCGGCACCCGCCGGCTCAGTGCCGGCTTGACCGGCACCCGCCAGCGCGGCGTCGATGCGTTCTTCGAGGGCGGTGTGCAGCAGCGGGTGCGGGCCGAGCGGGCGGCCGTAGCGGTAGGTCAACCCGGGGTGGCGTTCCTGCTCCCGGGCCATCGCGGCGGGGATGTCGCCCTTGCCGTGTCCAGCGCCGGTGAGTACCAGCGGCAGGGCCACCAGCGCGCGGTGCCCGCGCGCGACGAGCGCGCCGACCGCGTCGGTCAGCGGTGGGCGGGACAGCTCGATGAAGCCACCCTCGACGTCCCCGATGTCGCCGCGACGGCGGACCCGCTCGACGAGCGCGGCGAACTGGTCGACCCCGGCCGTGCTGCGCGTACCGTGCCCGACGATGACCAATCCGGTCATGACTTCTCCTCGACGTAGAGCAGGGCGTTGAGGGCGGCGGCGGCGACCGCCGAACCACCCTTCTCGCCCACGTTGGACACCCCGGGCAGGCCACTGGCCCGGAGCGCCGCCTTCGACTCGGCGGCGCCCACGAAACCGACCGGAAGGCCGACGACCAGCGCCGGAGCGGCGTCCAGTGTGAGTAGTTCGACAAGTGCTGTCGGCGCGCAGCCGACCACCCAGACCGCGCCGGGGCCGACCCGGTCCAGGGCGATCCGCACGGCCGCCGCCGAGCGGGTGATCCCGGCCGACCGGCCCAGCTCGGCGGCGGCCGGCTCGGCGACCGGGCAGACCAGTTCCAGGCCGGCTCGGGTGATGCCGGCGGCGACCATCGCCACGTCGGTGACCACCGGCGCTCCGGCGCGTAGCGCGGCCAGGCCAGATTCGAGGGCGGCCTCGTCGCAGACAAGCTCGTCGACGTACGCGAGGTCGGCGCTGGCGTGCACCACCCGCTCGGTCACCGCCCGGGTCAGCGGAGGCAGGTGCGACAGGTCGACGCGCTCGCGCAGGATGCGGTACGACTCGACCTCGATCGGGTGCACGACCCGGCTCATCGGGCTCCTTCGGAAGGGTCGGACGCGGCGACGCTGATCGCGTCGACGGGGCAGATCTCCAGGCATTCCAGGCAGCCGGTGCAACGGTCGGCGCGGACCGTGAGGCCGCCGGGGACGGGTCGGATGGCGTGGGTGGGGCAGGTGAGCAGGCATGCGCCGCAGCCCTGGCACGCGTCGATCGTCACGACCGCCATCGGTACCCCCGTGGTGTGACCATCCGGCCGGCGACCAGCCTGGTGTCGCTGTTGCCGACCACGACGACGCTGTACATGTCGACCACCGCCGGGTCGAGGGTGGCCACTGTCGCCAGGTGCACCTGCTCGCCGGGGCGGCTGGCGTTGCGCACCACACCGACCGGGGTGTCCAGTGGCCGGTGCGCGGCGAGGATGCCGAGCGCCTTGCCGAGCTGCCAGTCCCGGGCCCGGCTGCGCGGGTTGTAGAACACCGTCACGAAGTCACCCTCGGCGGCGGCGGTCACCCGTCGCTCGATGACCTCCCACGGGGTGTGCAGGTCGGAGAGGCTCACGTAGGCGTGGTCGTGGCCGAGCGGCGCGCCGAGCAACGCGCCGGCGGCGAGGGCGGCGGTCACCCCGGGCACGCCCACCACGTCGATCCGCTCGTCGGCGTACTCCAGGGCAGGGCTGGCCATCGCGTACACCCCGGCGTCGCCGGACCCGACCAGCGCGACCGCCGACGCGCTGGTCTCCGACGTGTCCGGGGTG
>NZ_JBSFBM010000109.1:0-19278 GCF_053592955.1 Micromonospora sp. NPDC002411
GGCCGTCGGTGGCGAACAGCAGGGACGCCTGGGCGTGCCGGTCGACCCGGGACGCCTCGCGGCGCAGCCGGTCGTACGCCCGGTTCCTGGCGGTGTCGGCTACGGCGTCGCCGCCGCCGAGGTCGCCAACATGTTCCGACTCTGGGGCGAAGCAACCAAACTCTGCCAGCAGATCGCCGCAGCCGTCCTCGCCTTCCGCGCCATCCTCACCCGCGAACTCAGCAGCCTCGACACCGTGGCTCTCCCCGCGCTCCCGGACGGCGGTCGCTACGACCACCCCCTCGCCGACACAACGGCATAAGACCTCGTGAACGGCCTGGACGACATCACTGGTGGCGACGAAGAACGGAGCCACGCCCTCCGCCGGATCCTGGACCAGCTCGCTGACAGCGATAACCCTCTACTCCGCGAGATGGCCACCGCAATCCAGCGCGGCCAACTCACCCTGCGCCAGGCCGCGACCAGCGCGACCTACGGCAGCGAGCTAACAGCACCCTTCGAGACCTTCTGGAACGTTTACCAGAAGATGACCCCGGAAGAGCGCGACAGCCTCGCCTCCCGACTGCCAGAGTGATGCCCTGCGGTCAAGTCTTGTACGCCCCGTCCGGGAACGGCTTCACGCTTGGAGCCTCGTCCACGGCACCCAACATCAGCGCCCCGCCGTCAGCTCGGCGCCCTGCTAGCGCCTGGCGTTTCGCCCTGCCCGGGCCCAGAGCGAAACCCTTGTACAACGAAATCGGCGCCCGGGGTCACCGGGCGCCGCAAGATCTGAGGGGGAGGGATCGCCTCATCTCCAAGATCGCATCGCGTGCGTGAAGAGGCTAGTCGTTAACCCGGTTCTCGGGCTTGGCCGCCGGACGGGCCGCGTTCGGCTTCGCCAACTCACGATCGTCAAGAGCAATATGGCGACGTCGGGTCTGGAGAAGCAGGATTGAGACCGTCGCGAACAAAATGAGCGTGGTGATGGTCGCGAGGAGCGTAATCACCATAGGAGCACCGGTCACGATGCAAACCACCGCGACCAGGGTCGCCGGAATCGCGATCGACGTTGAGATGAGAAGTACGCGCACTGCGTCGGTCAACTCAGAACTCATGTCTCGGATCCGCAGCGCGGCACCGAGGATCTTCGGCGCGTGCGAGACGTCGGTGTAGGCGTCCACGCCGCGCCGCTCCACCCCTTCGCTGGGCGCGCTGTCCAGCACCGTCAGGTCAACCTCGACCTGACGCTCCGGCTGAGCGGAGCTAGTCATCTCTTGCCCCTGCCCTTTCCCTAACTGGATCTTGACGAGGCCACCGTGACTCGCCAACCCCGGTCCGGACGAAAGGTTCGTCCCACCGAACGACCGGCCACGTAGAGTGGCCGGTCGGCTCACCTTACCGCACGCCTGTCCGAACCACTTCAGGCGCATGCCCCTTAGCCGCGCGAGATCAGACTGTGGTTCACACAAGTGATGCATGCGCGAAGTAGCTCGCGAAACACCCACCCTCACACGCCGTCAATCCGCCCGACCGAGTCGCGGCTTTTGACCGGAATTTGCATGGGATTCCCACGTAACGCTTGTACTACAAGGACTGGTGCGTACATGAAAAGCTGTTACCGTACACCGGCATGTGCATGAAAGCAGACGATCGTCCGTACATTGTTTGCGCAAGTGCGTGACTGACGAGACGGTCTATGCGAGCATCACCGTAGGGAGGCGGGATGTCACGGTTGGTGAGGGGCGGTAGCGCGCACCCAACCTGCCAACCTGACACAGACCGCTCGACGAGAGGAGTCCGAGTGAAAGCCGGCAGTGTTCTAGATCGAAACCTAGTGGAAGATCAGACTGCTGCCCCCGAGACGGTGACACCGGCCGACCGCGAGCAAGAGGAACCTCGCCCCACCAAGTCGGCCGATTCGCCCACCACCGACAACATCCCACCTGTCGGCGGCGGCGGCGGCAACCAACTTGTACGAGTGACTGTAAACCTCACCCCTCGGTCATACAGCGCTCTAGAACGAGCTAGCGAACTGACCGGGGACAATAGGACCGATACAATAAACCGCGCCCTCCTTGTTTACTCGCTGATCAAGGAACTCTCTGACCAGGGTGGCGGCAGCCTGACCATCCTCAACAACGACGGCGAGAAGGAACGGATTCACATCCTTTAGCTGCGCACGAGATGCAATATTTTCGTCGCATGGCGCTCGGTTTTACAGCGGTCAGCTAGCTTCCACTATGCGGATGCAAGCAACCCCGTACTCAGTGCGATCCACCGGGTACGGGGCCCACTGCATCCATAGGCGCACCACTGCTTCACTCTCGCACACCACGCGATGCTTGATGGTCGCCTCCAATCACCGTAACTCAGGTCAGACGAAGGCCTTCGTGACCGTGCGGTGGCTCGCCACAGCAGGGATTCCAAGGAGTGAGCGTGAGCGGCGAGGTCATCTGGGGTCTAATCGGCCTAATTACTTCACTCGTCACCTTCTGGCTCGGTTATCGCCAGACCGTTGGCGCCCGCAAGGAGCGCATCAGAGCAGCTGACCGAGAGATCGAAGAGCTGGCTTTGAAGCGCATGATCCTTGAGGATTGGCGCCCATCCTACGCGGAACTGGAACGGTTCATAGCAGGTGTTGCTAGCGGTTTAGAGGTACCGGCTTCCTCTTTGAGACAGCCAGAGGACTTGAGCAACCTGCTGATGGCCCGTGCCTTACAGAACGATCTGGTCCCAGAAGACAAAAGAAGGACAGTCCTAAGAGAAACGCTCCCCATCATTAGACCAACAGTTGCTGGGGTCGATGGCGATAGGTCTGAAAGCGAGTCGAAGCGCACCTCCCGGATGTCAACTCTCTTCACCCTTGCAATGGGCCTAGCGTCGGTTGCGTTAGGCGTCCTGGTTAATCTCATTCCAGAGTTTCGCAGCGATGAGCTAAGCCCCGAGCGCATTTTCCCTTTCGCCGCAATCGCAGGGTTGGTTGTCGCGGCCCTTGCCGTTCTTTTAACCTTTCGAAGCAGCGGTTCGACGGTCTCAGGAGTCGTCGGCGCCTCGCAGGAGGCTCGCGATCAGGCCCAACTGCTGAAGAGTTACCCGGCAGGAGAAGAACTTGAGCGGGCGCTCAACGCAATTCAGAGTCTTACGCCCTTCGCAGTGTGCTCGCTCGGCCGTTATGTCGACGAGGAAATAGAGTCCTTGGAACGTGGGTGGCAGCCCGGCATTTTTGCCCGGCCAGGCGGAACCCCATGGCATCGAGAGTTAATCAGCAAAGGTTTCTTGGCTGCCGTTCAACCACCCAACAGCCTCAAGGCAAATGGCCGAGACTACCTAACACTAACCGCGGAAGGCAGGGTAGTCGGACGGACATTGCGCGGCAGCGACGAGATTCCACCGGTCCTGATAGATCGATTCTATTCCGCCGGTGATGGGCTTGCCAATCACGCATCCAAAGGTCCATCCGTACCATCCACCCGGTCGCCTGCGTCTTCGAATTGAGGGCGACTGTCCGTGACCTACCCGCATTGTTGAGCAGGACAGCTCTACAGCATTCCTGGACAAAGCTTGGCCGGCATGGCTGCCGACTGACTGAATCCCTGAAATACCTGCCCTACACGTCCCCGCACAAGCCATGAGTCGGAAATTGACCACAGCCTCTTCGACGACCAACACGAAGGGTAAAGTAACCGTCACACCCGACTGCGTTGGAGGGTCCGTGGGGAGAGGCCTGCCTAAACGTTACCAAGCCGCCTGGATACTTGTAGCCGTCTTCTCCTTGGTTGCACTATCCGCTATGGCATTGTTCGAGAAGGACTGGTACATGGCCGGCTGGGCTCTATCAGCGGCCATTGCCGCTCCCGCATGGTTATTCGCCTTCGAGATCCCGGCGCGCTGTGGCGTCCAGACTCTGGCCGACAAAGCCTGCCCTAATCCGACAAGGGGCACCCTCTTTGGCTGCTCGCAGGCGAAGGGGCATCTTTGGGCAAAATTCTTTGCCAGGTTCGGCGTTCACCGCCAGGCCTTGACAGCCGAGTCGCATCGCCATGCTATGCCTTCGCCTGTTGGCCGGCAGGAAGAAGCGATTTCGACGACGGTGCGCCTCGAAGGCGGCAAGAGGGACACAGCGATGCTTTGGTTAGCGATCGTCGCGACGTCATGCGCGGTCGTATCGGGCGCCAAGGACCTTACCGATTTGCTAAATGCCTAAGGACGCTCTACGCACGTGCCAGGTACAGCATTCCGCGGACTCGTGGCCGGCTCGGACCGGCCCACTACCTGTCCAGCCCTCACCGGTCAGCGGGCTCCCATCCTTCTAAGCGCCTCCGCCGGTCGTACTCAGAGCCAGCCGTTGACGTGATGCTTAGCCAAAGTCGGAGCGCCAACCGGGGCGGCCGGTGGGCCCAAGCGGGGGTGCGTGCGGCCCGCCGAGGGCGTGGTTGAGACTTACCGAAGCTCGGTGCCGGTCGACGCTACCGGCAAGCTCTCCGAAGCCGTTCGATCGCGACAAAAATCTGCTGTTCGGGGCCAGGTCGGTTCGGTCGCCACTCAATAAACAGAGGTTGGACGGCGTCGACGAATCTGGCGAGTTCGTCCGCAGTGGTCGGCTCGGGTAGTGCGTCAAGCGCCGCGACGGCGGCTACGGTCGCCTGATGCCGGTAAACGTTCGTCGGTGTGTCATGCCAGCCCTGCGAGTAACGCCACTCCTGCACGCGCCTGCCTACTTGGGCTGCGGCGACTCTGATTGCGGCCGCTTGCTGGCGAGGCGTGGGTTCGGCGCGGGCGTTATCAGTGCCGGTGGGCTCTTGCGGCGGCGTGTCGGCGTCGCGCATGGCGGCGATCGTACCGGCACCATGGTCGGAGCTGCTCGCGAGCTTGCTGGGCGATGATCACGATCAGCCGACGGCGTCGTTCCACTCAGAGGCGAGGATCGAGTAGAGCTGGGAGTCGCGCCAGGCGCCGTTGGTGAAGACGTGATCGCGCAGCCGACCTTCGTACTGCATCCCGAGCCGCTTCGCGACGCCGATGGAGGAAGCGTTGTCGGGGCCGATAGCTGCGGTGATGCGGTGGAGCTTTAGCTCTCGAAAGCCGTAGTCGATGATGGTTCGGGCTGCGTCGGTGGCGTAGCCCTGGCCCCAGTGCTCCGAGCCAATGGCGTAGCCGAGCTTGGCGGCCTGGTGCCCGGTGAGTCCGAGGCGGGCGAAGCCAATCATCCTGTTTGAAGTGTCAGCGACCGCTAGGTAGTACTCGTTGCGCGGGTCGAGCTGCGCGCGGCTCACAGCTCCCTCAACCATGGCGATAGTGGCGGCCTGGTCGCGGCTGTCGAACGAAAGCCACCGTGTGACCCGGTCGTCACCGACGACCGCCAAAGCATCGGCCGCGTCATCGAGTCGCAGTTCGCGAAGAGTGATGACGCGGCCGGGGATGGTGATCGGGTACATGTGCAGATGGTGCCTTATCGAGGAAGGGCGTTGGCAGGGGTGTGCGTGAAGTGCTCAATGCCATCGATGAGGTCACGGGCGTCATTGGCGTGGCCGGCGCGGGTGACGGCCTGGTGGACACGACGGACCGAGTGGATGACGCCGTTGATGCGCTGATCGGCGGGAAGATCGAGCACGGGGGCGAGGGCATCAGCGGCGGCATCGAGTTCTCGGTTGGCGACGCGAGCTATGGCGAGGTTGGTGTGGGAGCCGGCCTGGTCGCCGAAGGCCCACGCCGGGTCGTAGCGGTCGGAGTACGCCTGGACAGCACGCAGGGCGTAACGCTCGGTGGCGTCGGCTTCGCCGGGCAGCCAGGCGAGGGCGTCGCTGGCGTAGTAGAGCGTGCGGGGCTGGTTGAAGGTGCAGATGCCGCCGATTTCGTCCATTTCGTCGGGGCGTACCCGCGACCAGGTGTCCTCGGCCTCGGTGATGGCGGCCTTGGCCTGTTCCGCGTTACCGAGTGCGGCGTAAGCGCGTGCAGCGCTGACGGGCAGCCAGACGGCGGAGGTGCCACCTGCTTGGGTGGCGTACTCGCGTCCCGCCTCGGCGTAGCGGACGGCTTCGGCGTACCGGCCGGCCCAGTAGGCGACCAGCGATTGAAGTCCGCGGAGCCAGGCTTGCAGCCCGGGGTGGCCGGACTGGTCGGCGCAGAGGACGGCGGTTCGGGCTTGCAGCATGGCGGAGTGGGGGTCGGCCATGTCGTGCGAGACCTTGGCGAGTAGGCCGCTGGTGATGCCGGCAAGGAAGTGCAGGTCACGCGACTGGGTGGGCTGTTGGCGACGTTCGAGCAGCGTGAAGAGGGTGTCCTGAGTTTCGGCCAGGTCCGGCAGGATCTGGCTGACTGGTCGCTGCGGGTAGGCGAGGGCGAGGCGTTGCACGTCCTCGGTGAGCTGGTCGATGGCTGCCGGCGAGGTGGCTTCTGCGGCGAGCATTGCGTACTGGCGGGCGCGTTGTGCGGCCATGGCGAGGAGGTTCCTTTCCGGGCCGGCGCCGGTGGGCTCAAGGATGAGCTGTCGGTCCGGCGCAGGGGTCAACTGGTGGGATGCCCAGGGGCGCTGCAATTCATCGACCGGCTTGCCAAACATGGCCTGCAAAGCCCGCCGTGTGGCGGGGGTTGATGAGGCCAGGTCCCGTTCGCCACGGGCCAGCCGCCCGAGGTGCCGCGCGCTGATCGCCGCGCGGGGGTCCATGCGGCTGAACTCGTCGGCCAGTTCCTCGTACGTACGGTCGCTGCACTGAATCAGGTACTCCAGGACAGTTCGAGGTTCGCGGCGATCTCGGGCCATCGTCGACGCCTTCCTGATGGGCTATCTCCACGCTCACTTACGTGAGGTCCTGAGCACAACGCAGGTCCTCATGGTGTCCGCCCGAGGTCCGCCAGAGGTGCTGTTTCGGTCCTCGATCGGTCTCCGCAACCGGGTGTTCTATCTCCACCATGGACGTCTCACCCACTGCAATTGTGCATGTACTGGTCGCTGAGATGCATGTGTCAAAACGGCACCGAACCGCTCGTGCCCGTGTCGATCCGGCTGCGGAGGTAGCCGGGGGCGGTATCCGGGTCCTCAAGTGCGTGGGCGAGGGGCGATCGGGTGGGGCGACGCACCACGCTTCACGGGCCGACGCTTCCTGCTCGGGTTGCGAGGGGCGTGGATGGAAGATGGCCAGCCCTCGGCGGTCGCTTCGCGCGCCGAGTGATCCGGACCGGCTGCAACGGCGGGACTGCCCTGACTGCGCCGGCACCGGCCGGCACCTGCGATCAGCGGCATTTGTCGTAGCGGTTGCGTCCTGAGCAGGGCACCGGAGCAGGTGCAGGCAGGCGATTCGCGGTGTCGGCCGTGGCCACAGCCCGCCTGCTTCGGTGCCCATCCACTGATCGAGGGCGGCGGTGATGGTTCCAAAGCCGGGGGACGTTCTGCACGTCGGCAGCGATGCGTCGGTGCAGTTCGGCGGGGATCGGTCGCTGATCTTCCGAGTCATCAAAGTCTGCGATCGGCCGACGTACGACGGCTGGGTCTGGCTGACCGGCTACTCACTCGACCGCGCTGGGAATGCCGTCGATCGGCGAGAGGTCTTCGTGCAGCGCGCCGGCTTGCGACTGATCACTCCGGCTACGGCTCCCGCCGCCGCGCGCGCACTCCCCGCTCCCCCCGGTCACGCCGCGCGGAGCGGGGCGAGTCGGAAGGCCGGCACGACAGTTTCAACTTCGAGGAGGTTGCGGTGACCATGCATTCGGTTGGCGTCTTCCGGGCAGCGTCACGCTTGGCCCGGCTCTGCCCTGAGCAGGTGAAGCGAATCCGGTTCCGTCGCACCAACTTCGGGCGACGCGGCTTGGCCGAGGAACAGGTCTACGGGTTTCTCCGTGCCGTTGTCGATGAGCTGACCGCGCGGGATGGCGTAGAAGCTGGCCTTCGAGCCGAGAATGCCCGCTTGAAGACCGCTCTGAGTCAGTGGCAGAGCAACTTCGCCCCGAGGCCGAGCCGGATGGACAATGCAGGGCGATGGACAGGACTTGAGAAGCGCAGATAGCCTGTTGACAAGCTGAGTTGTCGTCTGGGGTGGAACGGTGCCGATCGAAGTTGCCCCGCCGAAGTACGTCGTGATCGTCAATGCGGTGCAGCAACGCATCCAGGACGGCATGTACCCGCCAGGCTCGATGCTGCCCAGCGAGACCGAGTTGGTCCGCGAGTTCGGTGCCTCCCGACCGGTCGTCGTCCGAGCCCTGGATCTGCTACGACAGGACGGCTGGATCGATAGCCGGCAGGGCAAGGGCCGCTTTGTCCTCGGTCGACCCACTGGCGCCAATCAACGCCAGAGAGACCGCCGTTACGGAGCGTTGGAAGACGACGAGCGTGTGGGCTCCACCCTGCTCGCTGCCGGCGAGGTGCCCGCCCCTCCCCGTGCTGCTGTAGCCCTGGGCTTGGAGCCCGGCACGTCGGTCGTCGCGCGTCGCCGCGTTATTGCCATCGATGGGCTCGGCCCAGTTGAACTCGGCACGGCCTACCTGCGACCCGAGTTGGCCAACGGGACAGGGGCGGGCAGTGCCGACGTTCTGCCCGAAGGGCTGCTGCGGCACGTGGCATCTCGCAAGCGCGTGCGCTTCGACCATGTCAGCGAGCGGATCTCGGCCCGCCTCCCTGACGCCGAAGAGGCACAGCTCTTGCAGATCAGTGAGGACGACCCGGTACTTACAGTGCTCCTCTCCGTCTGTGATCGGACAGGCAAGCCGTTGCTGGTGGTGGATCTTCTCCTCCCGGCTCGTCGGCACGATCTCGAAGACGTGTACCCGCTCGACTAATCCAGGTAAATACTTCACTTGACAAGTCAAGTGAGCCACACTTACTTTTGATCTGACTTAACAAGTCAACTGGTTGAGTTGTTGATCCCAATGGAGGTTGTGTAGTGGTTCCGATGACGTTGAAGGTGCCGGTCCCGTCCGAGTACGTCTTTCCCGCTGGGGCGCTCTGCCTCGGCGTCTCGCCGCAGATCGACTTCGAGCGGCGTGGTGAGGCGGATAACCAGGCCCGGGACAAGGAAACCGGGGAACGGGTGTGGGTGGTGCGGGTAATGGACCTGGACCCGGAAGCGGGAAAGTTCGGCCGGTCGACTGAGGTGAAGGTGAAGGTGGTCGCGCCGCAGCAGCCGGTGCCGCCGCCGTCGACGGTGCCGGGTTACCCGCCGGCTGTGGAGTTCGAAGGCTTGACCTTGACCCCGTATGTGGATTCGCAGCGGTGTAAGCCGGGGCGGTCTTCGGGTGACTGCCGCTCCCGGATGGCGTACTCGCTGCGGGCTTCGGCGATCCGTCCGGCCTCGGTGATGCCGGGTTCGGTGGCTGCCTGACCGGTCGCTGTTTGGCGCGCGGGGCGGGTCGTTTCCCCGCCAAGAGTCCCGGCCCGCTCCCGCGCTCTCCCATCCCTCGTCTGATGAAGGAGGGCGTGATGCCCACCGTAGTTCACCCTGCCCTGGTCATTGCCGTGCCGCTGCTGGTCGGCGCGCTGCTGATGGTCTTCCGCCCCCACCTGGGGGGCCTGCGGCACGCCTACCGGGAGGTAGAAGCGGCGATCCGTTCAGCGCTGCAGCTGCCGCCCGCTCTCGGCTCGGTCTCCGCGATCCGTTGCCCGCGTTGCTGCCGGTGGGTGAAGCCGCGCCGGTTCGACCTGCGCCGGATGTCGTGCCGGTCCTGCGTCTCGACGCTGGGCCGTGGCCGTCGTGGTCAGGGCGGTGACCTGTGCCGCTGATCAACATCATTCCGGGGGACAAGATCCCCGTGGCGCCGATGAACGTGCGTCTGCCCGCGTGGCGGGTTCCGGGCTGGCTGCTGGTGTTCTGGTGGCTAGGTCGGGGTCTGTTCCGCCTCGCCGTGCTGGCGGCCCGTTACTGGTGGATCACCGCGCCTGCGGTCCTCGCGCTGTGGGTGCGGGTCGAGTTCGGTGGCCTCGTCTTGGTCGGCGTGCTCGCGGCGGTTGCCGTCGGCTGCGTGGTCTGGTGGCGGTGGCACCCGTCGTCGTGGCTGCGATTCGGCTGGTACCCGCTCGTTGCTCGGGTCCGTGCCCTGGTGGTCTACCGGTCTCGGTGGGCGTCGGTCATGGCTACCTGTGGGTTGGCGACCGTGTTCGGCGGTGACCGGTACGTGCCCCGCCTGCTGCGGGTGCGCTGCGACCGCTACGGCGATGAGCTGACCGTGCGGATGCTGCCGGGCCAGATCCCCGACGACTGGGGGCAGGCCGCGGAACGCCTCGCCTACGCATTTCGCCTGCCCACCGGTCAGGCCCGCTCGACGGACCGCCCAGATCGGGTGGTGGTCCGCTTGATGCGCCGCGACCCGCTTACCGGCATCGTGGCGCCGCTACCGGTAGGCGACGTTCCGGACCTGGATGGGCTGCCGCTCGGCGTCCGGGAAGACGGGCAGGCTTACCGGTTGCGGCTGACCGGTTCGCACGTCCTCATCGCGGGCGCGACCGGTGCCGGAAAGGGGTCGGTGCTGTGGTCCCTGATCCGATCCCTGGCCGGCGGTGTCCGGTCGGGCTTGGTGGAGGTGTGGGCGTTCGACCCGAAGGGCGGCATGGAGTTGGCGGCCGGGGTGCCGCTGTTCACCCGGTTCTCCTACGACGACCCCGACGGCATGGCTGGCGTCCTCGACGAGGCCGTGAAGCGGATGCGCCTTCGTGCGGCCCGACTGCGCGGGGTCACCCGCCAGCACACGCCGACCGTGGGGGAGCCGTTGCTGGTCCTGGTGGTCGACGAGCTGGCGGCGCTGACGGCGTACATCACCGATCGGAAGGTCCGCGACCGGATCAAGGAAGCCCTCGGCCTGCTGCTGTCGCAGGGCCGCGCGGTCGGGGTGCACGTGGTGGCGGCGTTGCAGGACCCGCGTAAGGACGTGCTCCCGTTCCGGGACCTGTTCCCGACCCGCATCGGCCTGCGGCTGACCGAGCCGGAGCAGGTGGACATGGTCCTCGGTGACGCCGCCCGCGACCGGGGCGCGCTGTGTGACCGCATCCCCGAATCGTCGCCCGGGGTGGGGTTCGTGGTCCTCGACGGCGTCCGCGAACCGGTCCGGGTGCGGTTTCCCTACCTCACCGATGACGACATCCGCGAGCTGGGCCGCGACTACCGCCGACTCTGCGACACCGACGACGAGGGGATGACCCGGTGAAGACCAACACCGAACGGGTGGAGGGCGTGGTCCTGGTGCTCATCGTGCTGAGCGTTGGTGGGCTGGCCGGAGCGGCGTCGTTCACCCACGTGCACGACTGGACCATGGCCAATTCCCCGACCGGGACCGGGGACTGGTTCGGCTGGGCCAACGCTGCCATCTCCGAACTCCTACCCCTCGCCGCGCTACTCACGATCCGGCGGCGGCGCCGCACCGGCGGGCCAATCGGGTACCCGATGTTCCTTCTCGTCTGCGCCGTAGCCCTGTCCCTGTCCGCGCAGCTCGCCGTGGCCAAGCCGGGCGTGTCCGGGGCGCTGCTGTCGGCCGTGCCGGCGCTGGCGTTCCTCGGCCTGTCCAAGCTCATCTTCTCCACCACCCCAGCGGCACCCGTCGACAAGCCGGGCGACGCCAGCGAGTGGGGCGATGCCCCGCCCGGCTACAACCCGGCCGACGACCGGCTAACCGTCGACGAGGACCAGGCGGCGCCCGTCGCCGTGGAAGACACCGACGAACAGCCTCGCCCGGCGACGCTGCACCCGGTCCCCGTCACGCCGGTTCAGCGTCGGCCAGGACTGGTGCCCGTGCCAGCGGCTGCCTTCACGCCCCGCAACAACAACAGCTTCGTCCTGGAGCAGAACCGGTGAACCAACTCGAACTCATCCCCACCGCTCCCGTTGAGCAGCCCCGACCGGGGTCGCGGGCGGATCGGATGCGCAAGCCCTTGGCCAAGGACGCGCTCAAGCAGCTCGCCGAACAGAACGGCGTCTGCGTGCGTCCCCTGGCCCTACGTCGCACCGACACCACCACCGGCCTCACCGAGGTCGTCGAAGTGCCCTGCGGCGCGACCCTCGCCGTCAAGTGCAAACCCTGCGCCGAGCGAGGCCGGCGACTGCGCATCCAACAGATCCGCGAGGGCTGGCACCTCGCCGACGAACCCGCCGTGCGCCCCGACAAACCCGGGGAAGACGTCCTCGCCCTGGTACGGGTCCGGGCGCACCTAGAGTTCGAACACGAAGCCGTGCAGTACCAACCGATGACTCCCGGCGAGCGGGCCGCCCACCTGGCCGAGATCGACGCCGCGATAGCCGAGCTGGACGAAGCCCTTGGCGAAACCAGCCTGCGCGGGCACCTCACGCCGAAGGACCGCGACGAGCGACCACGCCGCAAGCGGTCCACCCGGCGGCGGCAGGACTCGCCCGACCTGCCCCGGTTGCCCGTCGACCCGCGCACTGTCGGCCGCGCCTATTCCGGCAAGGCGGGGAAGACCTACCGGCCGTCCATGCTCGTCACGCTCACGCTGGGCTCGCACGGGCCGGTGCACTCCCACCTTCGACGCGGCGCCTACATCGCACCGTGCGAGTGCGGCCAGCGCCACGGCCCTCATGACGACGTCCTCGGCACCCCGGTCGACCCAACCAGCTACGACTACCGACGGGCGGCCTTGGATTCGATCCACTTCGCCCGTGTCCTGGACCGGTGGTGGCAGAACGTCCGCCGCGCCGCCGGCTGGAACGTCCAATACGCCGGATCCGTCGAGCTGCAACGCCGCCTCGCCCCACACGCCCACTTCGCCATCCGAGGCACCCTCCCGCGCCGGCTACTCAAGCAGATCGCGGCGGCCACCTACCACCAGGTGTGGTGGCCGCGCTTCGACGAACTGGCCTACGGGGTCGACAAGCCGCCAGTCTGGGACGTCGACCGGCAGGCATACGTCGACCCGAAGACCCGCGAGCCGCTGCCCACCTGGGGCGAAGCACTCGACGCGCTGGAGGAACCCGACAGTCGCCCCGCCTACGTCGCCCGCCTCGGACGAATCGACGCACGCGGCATCGAGCAGGGCACCAAGGACGCTGAGCGGTCGATTCGCTACGTGACCAAGTACGTCACCAAGGACCTAACCGACCAAGCCAAGCCCCGCTCCGACACGCAGCAGGCGCACTTCGACCGGCTGCACGCCGAACTGTCCGTACTGCCGTGTTCGCCGACCTGCGCGAACTGGCTGCTCTACGGCGTCCAGCCGGACGGGGTCAAGGCGGGCTTGACCCCCGGCCGGTGCACCGGGAAAGTCCACCAGCGCTCCACCCTCGGCTTCACCGGACGGCGCGTGCTCGTCTCCCGCCAATGGTCCGGGAAGACCCTCGCGGACCACCGTGCCGATAACCGCGCCTGGGTGCGGGCCATCCTCGCCGGGGGCATGGCCGACACCGAGGAGCACGACCAGGCCGCCAATGACGCGGACGGGTCGAAGCGCTACCGGTTCGAACTCGCTCGACCCGAAGACCCCGACGTCCCGCCCCTGGAGCACCGCCTCCTGCGCGCGATCTCGGCCCGCATCCGATGGCGAGCAGACCTCGACAACAGACGGCTACGAACAGCCACCGCCGTTCCGGCAACCGCTGCTCCCCTCGTCCCTGCTGCTTGATCCGAAGGAAGAACCCCTCATGGAAAGCGAGCTGTTGACCGTTCCGGAAGTCCTCGCCGTGCTCAACGGAGTGTCGCGGCGAACCTTCTACCGCTGGCGTGAACTGGGCATTGCCCCGGACTGCATCAAGCTCCCAAACGGTGAGCTACGCGTCGAGCGGCGCGACCTTCAGACGTGGCTGGAACAGCACCGGGAGGCGGCGTGAAGTCGCGCGAAGTGCGGATTCGGGGGATCCAGGTCAACGCCCTGGCAGGCCGCAAGAAGTCGTACACCGTTCGCTGGGTGGTGGGCACGGGGCCAAAGTCCCGGACGTTCGGCACCCGGGCGCTGGCGGACAACTTCCGGTCGGACCTCATGCAGGCGACGAACCGCGGTGAGGCGTTCGATGGGAACTCCGGGTTGCCTGAGTCGATGACGGTGCCGGTGGAGTCGGTGAGCTGGCTTGGCTTCGTCCGTAGGTACGTCGACATGAAGTGGCCGGGCGCGGCGGCCAAGTCCCGGGAGAGCACCACGGACGCGCTGGCGACCGTGACGGCCGCGCTGGTGCGAGACCTGGCCGGACGGCCGGATTCGGCGCTGCTGCGGCGGGCGTTGCGGGAGTGGGAGTTTCCGCCCGCGTCCCGGCAACTCGACCGGCCGGCGGAGATCGCTGCCGCGTTGCGGTGGCTCGGCAAGGCGTCCTTGCCGTTGTCGGCGCTGGCGGAAGCCGCAGTGGTACGTCCGGCGTTGGACACTCTGGGGCTGACGATGGACGGGCGGCCGGCGGCGGCCACGACGACCAGGCGTCGGCGCTCGGTCTTCTACAACGTCCTCCAGTACGCCGTGGAGCTGGAGCTGTTGGCCTTCAATCCGGTCGACAAGCTGCGAGTGCGGTCGTCCCGGCGGAAGGTGGCAGGGGAGGTGGACCGCCGCGTTGTGGTCAACATTCGCCAGGCGCGCGAGCTGCTGACCGCAGTGACGTACGTCGGCCAGCGAGGGAAGAATGGCTGGCGCGGTGAGCGCCTGGTCGCCTTCTACGCCTGCCTTTACTTTGCGGCGTTGCGTCCGAGTGAGGCGCTGGGCCTGCGGGAGCGGGACTGCCAGCTTCCGGGGACGGGGTGGGGGCTGCTGACGGTGGAGAAGTCACGGCCGGCGGCCGGGAAGCGCTACACCGACAGCGGCGAGGTACACGATGACCGAGGGCTCAAGCATCGGGGCGACACGGAAGCGCGGGAGGTGCCGATCCCCCCGGAGCTGGTGGCGATCCTCCGGGCGCACGTCGACCGGTTCGGCGTGGGCGTCGACGGGCGGCTGTTCCGCAGCGACCGGGGCAACGTGGTGGCGTCGTCAACGTACTCCCGGGTCTGGGAAGAGGCACGGACACTAAGCCTGACTCCGGACCGTGCGGCCTCTCCCCTGGCCGGCCGCCCCTACGACCTGCGGCACGCCGGGGTATCGCTCTGGCTCAACGCCGGACTTCCGGCGCCCGAGGTCGCGCAACGGGCCGGGCACTCGGTCGACGTGCTGCTCAAGGTGTACGCGAAGTGCCTCGACGGGGACCGCAGCCGGATGAACGAGCGAATCGATACGGCCCTGATGGGATGAGGCTCAGATACGTTGCCCCGATGTGCGACGCAGTCGGCCCGAGACAAGATCTTGGCGAGCAGCCAGTACGAAGCTGCGACGGGCCTCGCTGTAACGGCTTAACCTCTGTTCGAGATCGTCCTCCTGCCCGTCAGTCACAAGGGCAAGCGCAGCATCGAACAAACTTCTCGCGGCTTGCACGACTCGGTCGGGGCAGATGAGTTCAACAGACTCGATTGCCATTCCAAGGCGATGCGCTGACTCACGCATCCGGGTGAGTTGCCCCGAAGCTCCTGCGCCAAGGCGCTCTGCGACGAAATCAACCACCGGTTCCTCGGTGTGGGCAGCCACCGAGGCGAGCATCCCGGAGACGGATTGGCGCAGGTCCTCCCCGCTAGCTTCTGGGTTCATCCGACGGACCATTGCTTTGAGCACCGGCTTTGCGAAAACTCTGCCTATCTGCCCCTTAAGTCCTTGGGACCGCAGGAGGTTGGCGAACTGCTCCATAGGGTCTTGCAGGCCGGCACGGACGGCTGTAGGCACAGCGTGCCGGAAGGCCGCAAGGTTCACCGTCGTCTGGCACGCTTCCAGCAGCTGCGCACAGGCTTTGTGCCTCTCGGCGCGCCGCCACTTGCGAAATTCCATGCTGCGGTTCAGCAGGTTTCCTAACAGGAGGCCGGCTACGCCGGCGACGAGAGTCGCCCATCCCAACATGGCAGGTAGTTGATCAGATACTGTCAGGATCCGGGCGACACCACGCGGCAGTAGGCCTACGAGGTACATGCGCACCGCTGGTGGTCCACGCAACGGGCCACCGACAACGAGGCCGCTCGGCGCAGGGCGAGCGGCATTCTTGGTCCAGGCCCACGACCTGCGCGAACGGTCACGCTCAAGCATCCAAGATCATTGCGCGTACTTTGCACGAAGGGCTGCAGACGGCGGCTGTGGGCGGCATTCGGCTGCGCAAGCCGACCGATCGACGCGACGGAGTATCCGCTGGTCAGATGGCGTTATTGCTGATCTTGGAGGTGCCCCCGGCAGGATTCGAACCTGCGACACACGGTTTAGGAAACCGATGCTCTATCCCCTGAGCTACGGGGGCGCGAGGGCCCAGTCTAGCGACCTGGGGTTCACCTGGGGTGGCAGGGAGTGGCCCCCGTTCACCCACATTCCCCGCATCGCCGTTCTCCCAGCCCAGGACCACACCCGAAACACACGCAGCCATACCCACCGCTCCCGGGCATCAGGGTCTACGGCCACCAGGGCAGCGCCCGTTCAACCAGCCGGCCCGCGAGGCGGGAAAGTGGGTGGGCACCTCGATGCTCAGTCACCATCACGGCGGAACACACAAAGCCGTCCCCGCTTCCCGGCCCAGCGGGCACGGCAGTTCCAGCCTCACGCCGACGGAGGCGGTGAGGACGGAGGCGGTGAGCGCGCCGGTGACGGCGGTGGTGGACGCGCCGAAGCTGGCGGCCATCGGCGTGAGCAGCACCGGGTAGGCGTAATAGAGGGTGCCGTAGCCGATGGTGGAGGTGACGGCGAGGGCGGCAACGATCCGCCAACCGTGGTGGTGGGCATCAGCTGCCGCAGCAGCCGCCGGCCTGCGTGTCGGCGGGTGCGGCGTCGAGGGTGACGAGGTTCAGCGGTGCGGCGAGCAGCCCGCCGGTGATGCCGGTGGCCAGCCCTCGTGACGTCGGCTCGGTGGCGGGTGCGGGTCCGCAGCAGCTGTCGCCGGTGACGGAGTCATCGGGGTTGCTGTTGCAGACTCCGGTTTCCGGCAGGTCGAGCTGGACATCACGAGCCGCGGTCCAGTCGCCGGCGAGGGCGGCGACGACGGAGCGGACCTGCTCGTAGCCGGTGGCCATGAGGAACGTCGGCGCGCGGCCGTAGCTCTTCATGCCGACAGCGTAGTAGCCGACCTCGGGGTGGGCGAGCTCGTCCACACCGTGCGGGGGCACGGTGCCGCAGGAGTGCTCGTTCGGGTCGATCAGCGGTGCCAGGGCGCGGGTGGCGCCCATGACCGGGTCGAGGTCCAGGCGCAGCTCGGCGGCGATGGAGTGGTCGGGGCGGAAGCCGGTGGCCGCGACGATACGGTCCACAGTCAGCGACTCCTCGCTGCCGTCGCCGTGGCGCACCACGACGGTCACCCGGCCGTCGCTGCTCGGGGTGAGAGTGTGGACGGCGAAGCCGGTGAGCAGCCGGATCCGGCCGGCGTCCACGTGGGCGCGCAGCCGGGAGCCCAGCGCGCCACGGGCGGGGAGGGCGTCGGCGTCGCCGCCCCCGTAGGTGCGCGCCGGGGAGGCGGTGCGGATCGCCCACGTCACCTCGGTGCCGGGGTGTCCGGCGGCGAGATCGGCCAGCGAGAGCAGGGTGTTGGCGGCGGAGTGGCCGGCGCCGACGACGAGGGTGTGACGGCCGGCGAACCGGTCGCGGTCGACGCCGAGCACGTCGGGCAGCGCGTGCTCCAGGTACGCGGCGGCGTCGGTCTCGCCGTGAGCGGGCAGGCCGGAGGCGCCGAGGACGTTCGGGGTGCGCCAGGTGCCGGAGGCGTCGATGACGGCGCGGGCGAGCACCTCCTGGCCGTCGCTGAGGCGGACGAGGAACGGGGTGTCGTCCCGGCCGGTGGTGCGCAGCCGGTCCAGGCCGAGGCGGCTGATCGCCTCGACCCGGGCGCCGTAGCGCAGGTGCGGCTTGAGCTGCGGTAGCTCGGCGAAGGGCTGGAGGTACTGGGCGGCCAGTTCGGCGCCGGTGGGCAGGGCATCGGGGTCGGGGGCGACCCAGCCGGCGTCGTCGAGCAGCCGCCGGGCGGCGGGGTCGATGTCGTACCGCCACGGGGAGAACACCCGCACGTGGCCCCACTGGCGCACGGCCGCACCGGCGGTGTCACCGGCCTCGAGCACGAGGAACGGCAGGCCGCGCTCGTGCAGGTGCGCGGCGGCGGCCAGGCCGACGGGGCCGGCGCCGATCACCACGACCGGAAGGGTGTCCAGGGCGCTCATGAGGCAACTCTCCTCTGCGTTGATAACTGTCGAATCAGATATGTGGAAAGGGCCCCGAGCATCCGAAGCCAGAGGCGGTTAGGTGACGGTGGGGCTGCGGCGCTCGAGCAGGACCCGTGCGGCGTCGAAGTCCGCCCGGGCCGGCGCCGTGGTCTCAAAACTGGCGTTGCCTGCGTCGGGGCCCGCCTGGTAGATCGCCAGGGCGTCGCCGGCGTCCGTCGCGGCCATGGGTCGAACGGCGACACCCGCCCTGCCCACCGGGGCCGTCGGGCGGTCAGTCCCGGCAGTCATCCTGATCCTCCACCTCGCCGCAGCCTGTCTCGACACCTGTCAAATCAGAGAGTTGCATGTTGATTAGAAGCCTGTCAACCTAGAGACATGTCTAAGCAGCCTGCGCCGCTCGTCGCCATCGACCTGAACGCGGCGACCTCCTGCTGCGCGCCGCTTGCGCAGCGGCGGGTGCCACCGGAGGCGGCGGGGGCTCTCGCGGCGGCGTTCAAGGCGCTCGGCGACCCCGTGCGCCTGCAGTTGATGTCGATGATCGCCTCCGCCGGGGGCGGGGAGGCGTGCGTCTGCGACCTCACACCGGCGTTCGACCTGACCGGCCCGACGATCTCCCACCACCTCAGGACGCTGCGCGAAGCCGGCCTGGTCGACGCCGAACGGCGCGGCACCTGGGTCTACTACCGCGCCCGGCCGGGCGTCCTGCGCCAACTGGCGTCCCTGCTCGCCGTCGAGCCCACCGCCTCGTAGCAACGCGCCCGCCCTGGCGGGCGGGTTCAGTCTTGTGAAGCTCGAAACACCCCGGTCCGCCGACGCCGCGCCCGCAGCACCCAGACGGTGCCTCTCGGGGGCGACTCTTTGCCAGCCCCGATTAGCTCAGCTATGATTGAGTCAATGGACGCTGAGCTTGATTCTCTGGCTGGGCGGGCGCGGATCCACGCCGCGCTCGGCGACCCGGCGCGGCTGGCGATCGTGGATGCGCTCACCCTCGGCGACGCGTCCCCCGGCGAGATCGCCCATACCCTCGACCTGCCCACCAACCTCGTCGCCCACCACGTCAAGGTCCTCACCGAAGCCGGCCTGGTAGTCAAGGGCCGCTCCGAGGGCGACAAGCGCCGCACCTACCTGCGGCTGCGGCCGGGATCGGCTCAGCCAACTGCCGCAGTTTCCCGTCGAGGGACTGGC
>NZ_JBSFBM010000110.1:0-18911 GCF_053592955.1 Micromonospora sp. NPDC002411
GCCGGTCGCGCCGAGCACCACCACCGTGCCACCGGTCATGTACTCGCACCCGTGGTCGCCGACACCCTCGACCACGGCGACCGCGCCGGAGTTGCGCACCGCGAACCGCTCCCCCACCCGGCCACGCAGGAAGACCTCGCCCGCCGTGGCTCCGTACAGGATGGTGTTGCCGGCGATGATCTGGTCCTCGGCCCGCTGCCCCGGCGCGGCGTCGGGGTCGAGGAACGGGGCGGCGGCGTCCGGACGGACGACGACCCGCCCACCGGAGAGGCCCTTGCCCACGTAGTCGTTGGCGTCGCCGTGCAGCCGCAGGGTCACCCCACGCGGCAGGAACGCGCCGAACGACTGCCCGGCCGTGCCGTTCAGCACGAACTCGATGGTGTCGTCCGGGAGCCCGGCACCGCCGAAGCGACGGGTGACCTCCCCGCCGAGCATCGCGCCGACGCTGCGGTGCTCGTTGCGCACCGCCACCTCGACGCGCACCGGCGCCCCGTCGGACAACGCCGGACGGGCCAACGCGATCAGCTCGTTGTCCAGGGCCTGCTCCAGGCCGTGGTCCTGGGCGCGCACCCCGCGTCGGGCCGCACCGGCGGGCAGCTCCGGCAGGTGCAGAACGGGCGCCAGGTCCAACCCGTGCGCCTTCCAGTGCGTCAGAGCCGGGGCCACGTCGAGCAGCTCTGCCTGCCCGATCGCCTCCTCGATGGACCGGAGACCCAGCTCCGCCAGGTAGCCCCGGACCTCCTCGGCGAGGAAGAGGAAGAAGTTCTCCACGAACTCCGGGGTGCCGGTGAACCGCTCACGCAGTACCGGATTCTGGGTGGCGATGCCGACCGGGCAGGTGTCCAGGTGGCAGACCCGCATCATCACGCAACCGGCGACGATAAGCGGCGCTGTCGCGAAACCGAACTCCTCCGCGCCGAGCAGCGCCGCGACCAGCACGTCCCGGCCGGTCTTGAGCTGGCCGTCGACCTGAACGGTGACCCGGTCGCGCAGCTTGTTGAGCAACAGCGTCTGCTGCGCCTCGGCCAGCCCCAGCTCCCACGGCGTACCGGCGTGCTTGAGCGAGTTCATCGGGGACGCGCCCGTGCCGCCGTCGTGGCCGGAGATCAGGATGACGTCCGCCTTGAGCTTCGCCACCCCGGCGGCGACGGTGCCGACGCCGACCTCGCTGACCAGCTTGACGTGCACCCGGGCCGCCGGGTTGACGCACTTCAGGTCGTGCACCAACTGGGCGAGGTCCTCGATGGAGTAGATGTCGTGGTGCGGCGGCGGGGAGATCAGACCCACGCCCGGGGTGGCGTGCCGGGTCCGGGCGATCCACGGCCAGACCTTGTTGCCGGGCAGCTGACCGCCCTCGCCCGGCTTGGCGCCCTGGGCCATCTTGATCTGGAGGTCGTCGGCGTTGACCAGGTATTCGCTCGTCACACCGAAGCGGCCGCTGGCGATCTGCTTGACCGCCGAACGGCGAGCCGGGTCGTGCAGCCGCTCGACGTCCTCGCCGCCCTCACCGGTGTTGGACTTGCCGCCGAGCCGGTTCATGGCGATGGCGAGCGTCTCGTGCGCCTCCGCCGAGATCGACCCGTACGACATGGCACCGGTCGCGAACCGCTTGACGATCTCGGAGGCCGGCTCGACCTCCTCGATCGGCACCGCCGGGCGGACCCCGGTACGCAGGGTGAACAGCCCGCGCAACGAACCGGCCTGCGCGGCGAGCGCGTCGACCTTCGCGGTGTACTCCCGGAAGACGTCGTACTGCCGACTCCGGGTGGCGTGCTGCAACAGGAAGACCGTCTCCGGGTTGAACAGGTGCAGCTCACCCTCGCGACGCCACTGGTACTCGCCACCGACCTCGAGTCGGTCGGAGGCGGCGGTGCCCGCCGACGGCCAGGCCAGCGCGTGCCGGGCAGCCACCTCGGCGTGCACGCCGGCGAGGCCCACCCCGCCGATCCGGCTGGGGGTGCCCCGGAAGTACCGCTCGACGAGCCGGCTGTCGAGACCGACCGCCTCGAAGACCTGCGCCCCGCAGTACGAGGAGACCGTCGAGATGCCCATCTTCGACATGATCTTCAGGACGCCCTTGCCGAGCGCCTTGGCGTAGTTGCGCACAGCGGCGGCCGGCTCGACGCCGGCCAGCGCACCGGTGGAGATCAGATCCTCCACCGACTCGAACGCCAGGTACGGGTTGACCGCCGCCGCCCCGTAACCGATCAGGACGGCCGCGTGGTGCACCTCCCGACAGTCGCCGGACTCCACGATCAACGCCGCCTGGGTACGCGTCTGCTCGCGCACCAGGTGCTGGTGCACGGCGGCGGTGAGCAGCAGCGACGGGATCGGCGCCAGGTCGGCGTTGGAATCCCGGTCGGAGAGCACCAGGATCCGCACGCCGTCCTCGATCGCCTCGGAGACGTGCCGACAGATCTCGGTCAGCCGCGCCTTGATCCCGGCGGCGCCCTCCCGGATCCGGTACAGCCCGGAGACCCGGACCGCCTTGAAGCCGGGCAGGTCGCCGTCCTCGTCGATGGAGAGGATCTTCGCCAGCTCGTCGTTGTCGATGATCGGGTGCGGCAGCACGATCTGCCGGCAGCTCGCCGCGCCCGGGTCGAGCAGGTTGCCCTCCGGCCCGATCGTCGACGCCAGGCTGGTCACCAGCTCTTCGCGGATGGCATCCAGCGGCGGGTTGGTGACCTGGGCGAAGAGTTGGTGGAAGTAGTCGTAGAGCAGCCGCGGCCGGGTGGACAGCGGCGAGATCGGAGTGTCCGTACCCATCGAACCGAGCGGCTCGGCGCCGGTGCGGGCCATCGGCCCGAGCAGGATCTTCAGCTCCTCCTCGGTGTAGCCGAAGGTCTGCTGCCGCCGGCGTACCGAGTCGTGGGTGTAGACGGTGTGCTCGCGGGCCGGCAGGTCACCCAGCTCGATCAGCCCGGCGTGCAGCCACTCGGCGTAGGGCTGGGCGGCGGCCAACTCGGACTTGATCTCCTCGTCGTGCACGATCCGACCGGCGACGGTGTCGACCAGGAACATCTTGCCCGGCTGGAGTCGGCCCTTGGCGACCACGTGGGCCGGGTCGAGGTCGAGCACGCCCGCCTCGGAACCGAGCACGACGAGGCCGTCGTCCGTCTGCCACCAGCGCCCCGGGCGCAGCCCGTTGCGGTCCAGCACCGCACCGACGATCTCGCCGTCGGTGAAGGCCACCGACGCGGGACCGTCCCACGGCTCCATCAGGCTGGCGTGAAAGCGGTAGAAGGCGCGCTTGGCCGGCTCCATGCCGGGGTCGTTCTCCCACGCCTCGGGGATCATCATGAGCACCGCGTGCGGCAGGCTCCGCCCCGCAAGGTGCAGCAGCTCAAGGACCTCGTCGAAGTTCGCCGAGTCGGAGGCGCCGGGCGTGCACACCGGGAAGACCCGCCGGATGTTGCCCGGCACGTTCGGCGAGCGCAGCAGCGCCTCCCGAGCCTGCATCCAGTTGCGGTTGCCCCGGATCGTGTTGATCTCGCCGTTGTGGGCGATGAAGCGGTACGGGTGCGCCAGCGGCCAGGACGGGAACGTGTTGGTGGAGAAGCGGGAGTGCACCAACGCGATCGCGCTGTCGATCCGCTCGTCACGCAGATCCGGGTAGAACGCCGGCAACTGGTCGGGGGTGAGCATTCCCTTGTAGACCATGGTGCGGCTGGACAGCGACGGGAAGTATGCCGGGACGCCCCGCTCGGCGGTCTCCCGTTCGGCTTGTTTGCGCAGGCTGAACGCCACTCGGTCCAGCTCGATGCCGTGCAGCGGCGAACCGGCCGGCCCCTCGGGCGCGTCGGTGAGCCGTCGCGCGGCCAGGAAGAGCTGTCGAACCCGGGGCATCGCCGCCAGGGCCGTCTCGCCAAGGTCGCTGCTGTCGATCGGCACGTCCCGCCAGCCGAGCAGGTCGGCGCCCTCCACCAGCGCGTACTTCTCGACCACCCGCCGGGCACGCGCCTCGGCGGCGTCGTCGTCGGGGAGGAAGACCAGCCCCGTCGCGTACTGACCGGCCGGGGGAAGCGCGATGTCGGCCACCGCGCGCAGGAACGCGTCGGGGACCTGGATCATGATGCCCGCGCCGTCGCCGGTGTTCTGCTCCGCGCCTCGGGCGCCGCGATGGTCCAGTCGACACAGGGCGCCGAGCCCGTTGGCGACGACCGCGTGTGAACGCCGGCCGTGCAGGTCCGCCACGAACGCCACACCGCAGGCGTCGTGCTCCTGCGCGGGGTCGTAGAGGCCCTGGGCGGGTGGGCGGGGGTCGGGCATCGGGGACGCCTGCGGGCTGTGCGGGTACGGCTGTGTCATATCCGCGTACGGCTGAGCCACCGGGCCTCCTGTCGTCACTCAGGTTGGATCATGGTGGGGACGACGTCGGCCCGTGGGTCTATTGAGTCTACGTTAGGGCGACGCTCGCACGGCCACCTGAGATTGATCACACCGTCCACTGGCTGGGACGTGTAGTCTCGCGCGGTGGATCCGCTCAACAAGCACGTCTTCGACCGGTTGGAACGTTTCTACGACGCGGTGCCCCGCGACGTCGCCGGTGCGGAGGAACATGGCGGGCTGGTGTTGTTCGTCCGCGAGGGCAACGGATGGCCGTTCTACGCCCGTCCCCGGCTCGACGCCAGCGAACCGCCGTCGCTGGCCGACGTGGCCTCGGTTCGCGAGCGGCAACGGAAGCTGGGCCTGCCGGAAGCCTTTGAGTGGGTGCACGAGACGACCCCCGACCTGCTGGCGGTGGCTCGCTCGGCGGGGCTGCACGTGTTGGAGGCGCCGCTGATGGTGCTCGACCCGAGCGCGCTGCCCGACCCGGCGACGCTCTCCGACGCGGCGGTGCGGGTGCTGGCCGCCGACTCCCCCGGTTTTGCCGCCGATGTCGCCGCCCGGCGCGCGGTGGCAGCCGTGGCGTTCGCCGCCGCCGGCACCGCCACCGGAGAGGCGGGCCCGGCAGAGCGGGACGCGGCGGTCACCGAACTCGAACTCGCCGCGCTCGACGAGGAACGCGCCCGGATCGGCGACGGCCGACGGATTTCCGCACTGGCCGGCACGTCGACCGAGGGTGCGCTGTCCAGCGGCATGGCCATGCGGGTCGACGACGTCGCGGAGATCGCCGGGGTGGCCACCCTGCCGGCCGCCCGCCGACGCGGACTGGGCGCCGCGCTGACCGCCACCCTCGCCCGGGAACTGCTCGCGGCCGGCACCGACCTGGTCTTCCTCTCCGCCGGCAGCGAGGAGATCGCCCGGGTCTACCTGCGGGTCGGCTTCCGCCGCATCGGCACCGCCTGCATCGCCGAACCCGCAGCCCTGATCCCCTAGCCCCGCCCTCCGACCATGTCGATCATGGAGTCGTGGCGCCGGATCAGGACGGTTTTGTCACGCTTCGACCACCACCACAAGTCCTTGATCGACGCGGTGGAACGAGTGAGGCGGGTCAGGTGGGGGGCCGCCACTGGGCGGCGGTGGCCGCTGCGCTGGAGAGCAGTCGGGAGTTGATCGTGCCGAGCGCGGCGTCGCGGGCGCGCAGTGCCAACCGGCCACGGGCCTGGAGCACCGCCGACATCCGCCGCGTCTGCCGGACCACCGTCGCGGCGCGCGGGCGGCGTACCCGGTCGTACGCCTGAACGGCGTCGGGCAGCCGAGCCTCACGGAGCAGGGTGGCGAGCGTGGCGGCGTCCTCGAACGCGAGGCAAGCGCCCTGCCCGAGGTGCGGTGGCATGGCGTGCGCCGCGTCACCGAGTAGCACCACTCCGCCCGGACCGGCCGGAAAGCCGTACGCGCGGGGCAGCGGTCGCAGCTCGCGGACCTCCTGCTGGACCAGGTCGGACGGGTCGGTGGCGTCGAGCAGCGCGCCGATCGGGTCGGGCCAGCCCGCGTACCAGCGACGGAGCAGGGCGAGCTGGGTCTCCGGCGGTTCGGGGCGTGGCGCGCCGGCAGCGGTGGCCACCCAGTAGATGCCGCCCCGGGTGGAACCACCCGACGAGCCGCGCTCACCCAACGACGCGGCCACGAAGCGGTAGCCCGCGCCGAGGATCTCACCGACCAGTGGCTGGTCGTCGCGTAGCCGGGGCGCCTTGTACCAGGGGATGACAGCGCGCCAGGCGGCACATCCGGAGCTGACCACCCGGGATTCGGGGGCGAGTTGGCGGCGGATGCCGCTGTCCGTGCCGTCGGCCGCGACCACCAGGTCGACCTCGATGGTCTGTCGGCCGTCGCTGACCGCCGGTCGCTCACCCGGCTCGACCCGGACGTGGCGCACTGTCACGCCGGTCCGCAGGTCGACCCGCTCGCCGAGACCAGCGATCAACGCGTCGTGCAGGTCCTCGCGGTGCACCACCACCGGCATCCGGTCGGCGGGGATGGGCCGAGGCTGGACGAGCCAGTGCCCGTCCGGGCGGCGGACCCCACCGTCGGGCAGCGGAGTGGCGATGGCAGCCAGGCCCGCGCCGAGGCCGAGGGCTTGCAGCGCGCGGACACCGTTGGGCCAGAGCACCACGGCGGTCGGCTCGGGGCGGACCCGTTCGGCGCGCTCCATGAGGGTGACCATCCAGCCGGAGCGGGCCAGCGCGCCGGCCACCGCGAGGCCACCGACCCCGGCGCCGACCACCACCGCGCTTCGCATCGGTGTCGCCCCCGCTCAGCTGTCCCGGTCGGCGGGCCGCACGCCCGAGGCGTCAGCCCGGTCGGCGGGCCGGGCGCCTGCGACGTCAGCCCGGTCGGCTGACGAATCGTCCGCGGAGTCGTCGTCGGTCGACGTGCTGCCGACGACCGTGTCGTCGGCGCGGGGCTCGTCGGTGCCGGGCTCACCGGTGCTGCGCTCGACGGCCTCGTCGCCAGCGGGCTCCGCCGGCACGACGCCGGTTTCCTGCCAGGCGGCGTACTGCTCCTCGCTGACCACCCGGTAGCCCTCCGGCGCGGCGGTCCGCGTGGGGGTCTCCCGCTCGGAGAGGTCCACCTGGGACAGGTCGGACGCGGGGGGCGGGGTCGGCGTCGGCGTCGCGCCGATCGGGATCAGGAACTCCTGCGGGCCGCGTACCCGCACGAAGTAGATCAACCCGCCGAGGAAGACCAGGGCGGCGGTCCAGACGTTGAGCCGGACGCCGAGGATCTGGTTGGCCTCGTCGGTGCGCATCAGCTCGATCCAGAACCGGCCGGCGGTGTAGCCCATCACGTAGAGCGCGAAGGCCCGACCCCGACCGAGCTTGAGCCGGCGGTCGAGGAGGAAGACCAGGGCGACGACGCCGAGGTTCCACAGCAGCTCGTAGAGGAAGGTCGGCTGGTACAGGCCTGGTTCGAGGATGGGCTGCCCGGCGTCGTCCCGCAGGGCGTGCCCCGGATTGTCCGGGTCCATCCGGTGGATCTCCAGGCCCCACGGCAGCGTGGTGCGGGCACCGAACAGCTCGTTGTTGAACCAGTTGCCGAGCCGGCCGACCGCCTGGGCCAGCGGCAGCCCGGGCGCCAGCGCGTCGGCCACCACGCCGAACGGAATGCCGAGCTGTCGGGCCGCAATCCACGCCCCGACCGCGCCACCGGCGACCGCGCCCCAGATGCCGAGACCACCCTCCCAGATGGCGAACGCCTTCATCGGCTCGCCACCGGCGCCGAAGTATTTCTCCGGCGAGGTGATCACGTGGTAGATCCGGGCGCCGATGATGCCCGCGGGCACCGCCCAGACGGCGATGTCGAGCACCGCGCCGGGCGCGACGCCGCGCTGCCGCAGCCGGCGCTCCGTCACCCAGCAGGCCAGCACGATGCCGGCGATGATGCAGAGCGCGTAGGCCCGGATCGGCACCGGCCCGAGCTGCCAGACCGCGGTGCTGGGGCTGGGCAGGGCCGCCTGGGGGGACAGCGAGGCGAGGGTCACGGGTGCACACGCTACCGCTGCACACCCCCACAGCGGCACCCCGGGCCGCCGGAGCCCGCAACTCGGTGACTTCTGGTTTGCACCCCCGTACGCTCTTTGTCCATGAGCGCGCTCACCTGGGCGGTCGCCGCGGTCGTCACCGACGACACCGGCCGCGTGCTGCTCTGTCGACAGGGTCGGGGCGAGCGCCGCTACGCGCTTCCCGGTGGGCGCCTACGTCCGGCGGAGAATCCGGCGCGGGCGGCCCTGCGGGACATCAGGGCGGAGACCGGCTGGGACATCGACCTGGTCGACCTGATCGGCGTCTACCACCTGACCGGCCCTGCGGGGGAGGCTACGGCCGGCCGCGTCGGACCGCTGCCGGACGTCCTCGTGCACGTGTTCCGGGCCCGCGCCGCAGGGGTCCGGCCGGCCGCCGACCCACCACCGGGCTGCCGGCTGTCCTGGCACTCCCCCGACGTGCTCCCCGAGGCCGTCACGCCGCTCACCCGGGCCGCCGTCACCGACGCTCGTGAGGGCCGCTCCGGCGTACTCCACGATGTTTCCCGGACGCCGGGCGTCGCAGCGCCGCCGGCGACGACTCACTGGCGCGCGACCGACCCGGACGGACGGTCGGGAGCGGGGCAGCCTCCGGAGCAACGCGGCGAGGCCGCGGACCCGTCCCTGCGCCCCTGACAGCCCCGAACACCCCGAGGGCCGCCAGCGTTGAGCGCCGAAACCCGGCGGGAGTCTCAGCGGGTGGGGGTACGGACGCCCTCGGCGAGTTCGGCACTGAGGGTACGCAGCGCGGCCAGCCCGTCGGCCTCGGTGGGCGCGTCGAGCACGCACCGGACCAGGGCGCTACCCACGATCACCCCGTCGGCGTACCCGGCGACGGTGCCGGCCTGCGCGCCGGTGCCCACGCCCAGACCGACACCGACCGGCAGGTCGGTGACCGCCCGGACCCGGGAGACCAACGTCGGAGCCGCGTCCGAGGTGCTCGCCCGAGCTCCCGTCACACCCATGACGGCTGTCGCGTAGACGAAGCCACGGCAGTGCTCCACTGTCATCGCCAGCCGAGCGTCGGTGGACGACGGCGAGACCAGGAACGTGCGGTCCAGCCCGTGTGCGTCCGAGGCCGCGAGCCACTCGTCGGCCTCGTCGGGGATCAGGTCGGGGGTGATCAGACCGGTGCCGCCGGCGGAGGCGAGGTCACGGGCGAACACGTCCACGCCGTACCGCTCGACCGGGTTCCAGTAGGTCATCGTGACCACCGGCGCGCCGGTGGCCGCCACCGCCTCGATGATGCGCATGGTGTCGGCGGTGCGGACGCCGCCGGCCAGGGCGATGTCGCTGGCCTTCTGGATCACCGGCCCGTCCATCACCGGGTCGGAGTAGGGAATCTCCACCTCGATGACGTCGACCCCGGCCTCGACCATGGCGATCATCGCGGCGATGCTGCCCTCGACGCTCGGGAAACCAGCCGGCATGCAGCCGACCAGCAGTGCCCGCCCGTCGGCGCGGGCCTTGTCGAAGGCCAGCCCGATCCGGCTCATCTCACTGCTCCTTGTCGAGGATGCCGAAGTAGTCACCGGCGGTGTGCACGTCCTTGTCGCCCCGCCCGGAGAGGTTGACCACGATGGTGGGTTCCCGACCGAGCTCGGCGGCGAGCTTCGGGGCCAACGTGACGGTGCCGGCGAGCGCGTGCGCGCTCTCGATCGCCGGGATGATCCCCTCGGTGCGGCAGAGCAGCTCGAACGCAGCCATCGCCTCGTCGTCGGTGACCGGCAGGTAGTTCGCCCGACCGGTGTCGTGCAGCCAGGCGTGCTCGGGCCCGACGCCCGGGTAGTCCAGACCGGCGGAGATCGAGTGCGACTCCAGGGTCTGCCCGTCGGCGTCCTGCAGCACGTAGGTGCGGGCACCGTGCAGGACGCCGGCCGACCCACCGGTGATGCTGGCCGCGTGCCGGCTGGTGGTCACGCCGTCGCCGCCGGCCTCGAAGCCGTACAGCCGCACGTCGTCGTCGCCGACGAAGGCGTGGAAGATGCCCAACGCGTTGGACCCACCACCGACACAGGCGGTCACCGCGTCCGGCAGTGCGCCGGTGAGGTCGAGGCACTGCTGGCGGGCCTCGTCACCGATGCCCCGCACGAAGTCGCGGACCATCGCCGGGAACGGGTGGGGGCCGGCGGCGGTGCCGATCAGGTAGTGCGTCTCGTCGACGTTGGCCACCCAGTCACGCATCGCCTCGTTCATCGCGTCCTTGAGCGTGCGCGAGCCGTTGGTCACCGGCACGACGGTGGCGCCGAGCATGCGCATCCGGGCCACGTTCAGCGCCTGCCGCTCGGTGTCGACCTGGCCCATGTAGACCACGCACTCCAGGTCGAACAGGGCGGCGGCGGTCGCGGTGGCCACACCGTGCTGGCCGGCGCCGGTCTCCGCGATCACCCGGGTCTTGCCCATCCGCTTGGTGAGCAGCGCCTGGCCGAGCACGTTGCGCACCTTGTGCGCCCCGGTGTGGTTGAGGTCCTCGCGCTTGAGCAGCACCCGCGCGCCGACCTTCGCGGAGAACCGCCGGGCCTCGTAGAGCAGCGACGGGGTGCCGGCATAGTCGCGCAGCAGCGCCCCGAACTCGGCCCGGAAGGACTCGTCCGCCATCGCGGCGCGCCACGCCCCGTCGAGCTCGTCCAACGCGGCCACCAGGGCCTCGGGAACGAACCGACCGCCGAAGCGGCCGAAGTGGCCGGCGGAGTCGGGCTGCGGGCCGGCCACCGGGGCCAGCGCGTCGGCGCTCATCGGAAATCCTCTCGGTGGGGCGTCACGTCGGTGCGGGGTCAGCGCACCGGCCGGGGCGTTGCGGGGTGATTGCCCGCGTTGACCAACTCGGCGACCGCCTCGCGGGGGCTCTTCTGGGTGACCAGACCCTCGCCGACGAGCACCGCGTCGGCGCCCGCGGAGGCGTACCGGATCAGGTCGTGGGGGCCGCGAACACCGGACTCCGCGATCTTGACGACGCTGCTGGGCAGGCCGGGCGCGATCCGCTCGAACACCGACCGGTCGACCTCAAGGGTACGCAGGTCACGGGCGTTGACCCCGATCACCTGCGCGCCGGCCTCCAGAGCCCGGTCGGCCTCTTCCTCGTCGTGCACCTCGACGAGCGCGGTCATGCCCAGCGACTCGATCCGCTCCAGCAGGCCCATCAACACGTTCTGCTCGAGCGCGGCGACGATCAGCAGGACCAGGTCCGCGCCGTGCGCACGCGCCTCGTGCACCTGGTAGCTGGAGACCACGAAGTCCTTGCGCAGCACCGGCACGGTCACGGCGGCGCGGACGGCCGCGAGATCGTCCAGCGAACCGCCGAACCAGCGCCCCTCGGTCAGCACACTGATCGCCCGAGCCCCACCGGCCGCGTAGTCGACGGCGAGATCGGCCGGATCGGCGATCTCGGCCAGCCGGCCCTTGGACGGCGACGAACGCTTCACCTCGGCGATCACGGCCACGCCGGGCTTGCGCAGCGCCGCGTACGCGTCCAGCGGCGGCGGCGCCGCCGCTGCCAGTTCACGGATCCGCTCCAGCGGAACCTGCTCCTGGCGTCGGGCGACGTCCTCACGTACGCCAGCCAGAATCTCGTCGAGCACGCTTACGGACGCTGCCTGACCGGCGTCGTCCCCCTCCGCGTGCGCATGCTCAGCAGTCACCAACGGACTCCCCTCTCCGGGCGTCATGGGCCGATGCTAGGGGCAGCCGACCGACGCCGAATGCCGGGGGTATGGCGCTGCTCACGAAAAGGGCTGCGGCATAATGGCCGACTTGCCGTGAACGGTGTGTCACGCAGCGCCACCTCCGGTATCGACCGCCGTCACACGGTGCGAGGCCCGACGACCACGGTCGGACCGGGCCGATCCATCGATCATGCCACCAGTCGCCGGTCGGCGCGCGACGACAACAACGTCGATCGATGTTGTGAGCAAGCTCAAGGTCGGACGGACAGTCCTGGTCATGGCCCAGGCGAGACAGTTGACCGGGCGGTCACAGCGGCGAAACCTCGGCCGACGAGCATCGTCCTCGGGCAGACTCAATGGCGCGCCTGCCCCGACCGTCGCAACTCCTCGTGCGAGGTGACCATGAGCATGTCCGAGCCGCAGCCGACCAGCGGGTTGACCACCATCTCACGCACAGTGGCGTCGCTCGCCGTCGGCGTGGTGCACACCGTCGAACGCGCAGTGGTCGGCGAAGGACGGATGCGGACCGCACGCGGCAACGCCTGGGAGGCCGTCTGCGCCGACCGGGCCCGCGCCGACCAACGCGCCGAGCTGAACCGCCTGGTGGCCGAGCTGACCGCCGCCCGTGCCGCCAGCCGCCGGGCACAGCGCGAGCGTCAGCCAGTCGGCTGACACGCCGCCTGCCCGCGGCGTCAGTCGGCGGTCGGGTCCTCGCCGCGGTCCAGAGCGTCCCACGCCTCCGTCGTCCGCCGCCCGGCCAGCGGCGTCGACGAACCCTCCGGGCCGGCCGGCGCCGACACGGTCTCCGGGCCTGAGCGCGCCGGCCGTTCGTACCGAGCACCCATCGCCGGCCAACCGCCGCCCCGCACCGCCGTCCACCAGCCACCAGCGGCAGCCAACAACCCGCCGAGCAGGCACAGCGCCGGCCACTGCCGGCTCACCGAGCCACCCACGTCGGCGACCAGCCCGTAGCCGCCACCGGCCGCCACCGCCAGACCCAGCACGCCGAGCAGCCCGCCGAGCACCCGCCGCACCCGGCCCCGGGTGGCCAGCACCGCACCACCACCCGCCAACGCCACCACAGCCAGCGCCGGCAGCCACGGCAGCAGGCCCGCGCCGCTGCGGGTGTCCCGCACCGGCGGCAGCGGCGCCGGGCGCACCGTCAACTCGACCGACCAACTCCGCGTCGCAGCCCACAGCGCCAGACCCGCGCCGGCCAGACAGAGCAGGACGGCGTACGTCAACTCGCGCCGCCCCACAGCGGACCGCTCCCCGCCACCACGCGCGCTCACTGGGCCGGCCTTTCGTTCGCGACTGCGGGGCTCCGCTCCGCTGCACTCCTCGCGCTCACCGAGCTGGCCTTTCGTTCGCGACTGCGGGGCTCCGCTCCGCTGCACTCCTCGCGCTCACCGGGCCGGCCTCAGTGTTTCGGCGGCTGCGATCGCCGCCAGCACCGCAGCGGCCTTGTTCCGCGTCTCCTGGTCCTCGGCGGCCGGGTCCGAGTCGGCGACCACCCCCGCACCGGCCTGCACGTAGGCGCGGCCGTCGCGGATGAGCGCGGTCCGGATGGCGATCGCCATGTCCAGGTCACCACCGAAGCCGAAGTAGCCGACAGTGCCCCCGTAGAGACCACGGCGTACCGGCTCCAGCTCCTCGATGATCTCCATGGCCCGCACCTTCGGCGCGCCAGAGAGGGTGCCGGCCGGGAAGGTCGCGGCGAGCGCGTCGAAGGCCGTCTGATCGTCACGCAGCGTGCCGGTGACTGTGGAGACGATGTGCATGACGTGGCTGTACCGCTCGATGGTGGCGAACTCGGGAACCTCCACGGTGCCCGGCTGACAGACCCGGCCCAGGTCGTTGCGACCCAGGTCGACGAGCATCACGTGCTCGGCGCGTTCCTTCGGGTCGGCGAGCAGCTCGGCGGCGAGCGCGGCGTCGGCGGCGGGGGTGCCGCCACGCGGTCGGGTGCCGGCGATCGGGTGCAGCAGCGCCCGCCGTCGCCCGTCCTCGGCGGCGGTGACCTTCAGGTGCGCCTCCGGTGACGAGCCGACGATGTCGAAGCCGTCGAAGCGCAGCAGGTACATGTACGGGCTCGGGTTGCTGGTGCGCAGCACCCGGTACACGTCCAACGGGTCGGCGTGGATCGGCCGCTCGAACCGCTGGGAGAGCACGATCTGGAAGCACTCACCGGCCCGGATCGCCTCCTTGGCCGCCTCCACGGCCTTCGGGTACCCGTCGGCGGGCGTACGGCAGAGCACCTCCCCGACCGGAGGACGCTCGACCGTGGAGATCATCGGCGGGATGGGCCGGGACAGCGCGGTGGTCATCGCGTCCAGTCGGCCCACCGCGTGGTGGTACGCGGCGGCGACCTGCGGGGCGCGGTCCGGGGCGTCCGACGGTGGCAGCACCGCGTTGGCGACCAGGATCGCCGAACCGTCGTAGTGGTCGAGCACCACCAGGTCGGTGGCGAGCATCATGCCCAGCTCCGGCACACCCAGGTCGTTCTCGGTCAGCTCGGGCAACCGCTCGAAACGGCGGATGAGGTCGTACCCCAGGTAGCCGACCATGCCCCCGGTCAGCGGCGGCAGCCCGCCGGAGGGGTCCCCGACCGGGCCGGCCAGCGCCGCGACGGTCTCCCGCAGCACCCGCACCGGGTCGCCCTCGGTGGGCAGACCCGCCGGCGGCTGGCCGAGCCAGGTCGCCACGCCGTCCCGCTCGACGAGGGTCGCGCTGCTGCGTACGCCGATGAAGGAATAGCGCGACCAGGCCATGCCGGCCGACCCCACGCCCTGCTCGGCGGACTCCAACAGGAACGTGCCCGGTCCCCCGGCCAGCTTCCGGTAGACGCCCACCGGGGTCTCCGCGTCGGCCAGCAACCGCCGGGTGACCGGCACGACCCGCCAGCGGGCCGCCAACTCGGTGAAGGTGGCCAGGTCCGGGGTGACCGCTCCGTCGGTCACGGCTGGGCCTGCGTGGTGACGGGCAGTTCGGTGAAGAAGCAGGTCCGGTGCCCGGTGTGGCAGGCGGCGCCGACCTGGTCCACGCTCACCAGCAGCGCGTCCCCGTCGCAGTCCAGGGCGACCGAGCGGACGTACTGGTGGTGCCCGGAGGTGGCCCCCTTGACCCAGTACTCGCGGCGGCTGCGCGACCAGTAGGTCGCGCGACCTGTGGTGAGGGTGCGGTGCAGCGCCTCGTCGTCCATCCAGGCGACCATCAGCACCTCGCCGGAGTCGTGCGCACGGACCACGGCGGCGACCAGACCATCGGCGCTGCGGCGCAGCCGGGCCGCGATGGCCGGGTCGAGCCGGGACGGGCGAGCCGACTCGGGCGTCACCGGGCCGTTGGGATCGCTGGGGACGCCGGTCGCCGGCGCGTCAGGTACGGGCACAGTGACCAATTGTCCCGCACGCGGCGCGGGTACCGCCGACCGCTCCCGCCCAGGCCGCGGCGGAAGCCCGACGGGTCGGGCCAGCTGGGCCACGTAGCGGTCCAACCGGCCGTCGACCAGGGCGGCGGCCAGGTCCGCGCCGGCGGTGTCGGCGATCTCCTCGGCGTACGGCCGGATCAACGGCAACGTGCCGGCGACCAGCCGTACGGCGGCGGCCCACAGCGCGCTGGTGGCGCCCGGACGCAGCCCGAGGCAGAGCAGCATGTCGGCCCGGTATCCGGGTGGGGCCACCGGCAGTTCCAGGGCCGCCGCGAAGGCCGCCCGGCGGGAGTGGACCCGCACCGAGGGGTTGGCCGGGCGCAGCACCGACGGGCAGAGGCGGGCCAGGTCGGCGACGGCGAGCCGGACGCCGAGGCGGTCGTTGACGGCCCGAGCGGCGGCAGCCTTACCCAGCGTGGCGATCAGTTCCTCGAGTCGGGGTGGCTCGGCGGGCTGACAGAGCACCGGCAGATCGATCCGGGGCCGCCAGTGCGGGTCGGCCCAGAGCAGTCTCGCCGGCGTGGTGACCGGTAGCCCGAACGCCCAGTCGGCCGGTTCCCCGAGTCGGTGCACCCAGGAGCGGACGTCCCGGGCGGCCACCGAGACGTGGGTGACCCGACCTGCGGTTTCGGCCAGGTACGCCCGCCGGGCGGCGTACGGGGCACCGCCGACCAGCACGTCGAGGTCGACGTCGCTGTGTGCGGTGGCGGCGCGGCGGGCGTGACTGCCGCGCAGCAGGATGCCGACGACCGGTCGCTCGGCGGCCTGCCGCAGCCGCGCGGCCCAGTCCTCGAGAAAACCGCTGTCCGGTAACGGAGGGTGACCCACCGCGCCATCGTGCCGTACGCCCGATCAGCGCGCAATGCCCGTTGGCGGACTCAGTGTCCGGTCCGGAGCCTACTGCCCGTTCTCATGCTTCCTGCGACGACTGGCGCAGCGGACGCGTTGCGTCGGGATCAGTAATTCATCTAGCGTTGAGTTCAACAGATGATGAGTTTTCTTGGAGGTGCGGGATGGACGATGCGATAGCCGTCCAGGACCTGGTCGTCGACCGGGGCGGGCGGCGTGTGCTGGACGGCATCAGTTGCCGCGTCCCGCGCGGCGCCGTCACGGGCCTGCTCGGCCCCAGCGGCAGCGGCAAGACCACGTTCATGCGCGCGGTGGTCGGGGTGCAGCTGGTCAGCGGCGGGACGATCACCGTCCTCGGGCGCCCGGCGGGCACCCCGGCGCTGCGGCACCGGGTCGGCTACCTGACCCAGGCACCGAGCGTCTACGCCGACCTGACCGTGCGGGAGAACGCCCGCTACTTCGCGGCCCTGTACGGCCGGGGTCGGGCCGAGGCCGACCAGGCGATCAGCGATGTCGGGCTCGCCTCGGCGGCCGGTCAACTGGTCGCCACCCTCTCCGGTGGTCAACGCAGCCGAGCCTCCCTGGCCTGTGCGCTGGTCGGAGAACCGGAGCTGGTCATCCTCGACGAGCCGACAGTCGGTCAGGACCCGGTGCTGCGAGCCGATCTGTGGGCCCGTTTCCACGCGATGGCCGCCGCGGGCACCACCCTGTTGGTGTCGAGCCACGTCATGGACGAGGCGGCCCGCTGCGACCGGCTTCTGCTGATCCGCCAGGGGCGGCTGATCGCCGACGACAGCCCGGCCGCCGTCCGCGCCACTGCCGGGGTGGACGACCTCGACGAGGCGTTCCTGCGCCTGATCCGGGCCGGCGAGGCGGGTCCGGCCACCATGGACGCGACGAACGGACGGGAGCAGTCGTGACCCCGCGGATCCTGGCGGCCACCACCGGCCGCATCCTGCGCCAACTCCGGCACGACCGGCGCACCATCGCGCTGCTCGTGGTGGTGCCGGCGGCCCTGCTCACCCTGGTCTACTTCATGTACGCCGACCAGCCCACCCCGCCCGGCCAACCGACGACGTTCGACCGGATCGCGCTGGTGATGCTGGGCATCTTCCCCTTCGTGATCATGTTCCTGGTGACCAGCATCGCCATGCTCCGGGAACGCACCTCCGGCACGTTGGAGCGGCTGCTCACCACACCACTGGGCAAACTCGACCTGCTCTTCGGGTACGGCATCGCGTTCGGGCTGGCCGCCGCCGTACAGGCCGTCGTCGCCGCCGGTGTGGCGTACTGGATCTTCGGTCTGGAGACCGCCGGCAGCATGGGGCTGGTGATCGGGATCGCCGTCGTCGACGCCGTGCTCGGCGTCGCGCTCGGCCTGCTGTGCAGCGCCTTCGCGCGCACCGAGTTCCAGGCAGTACAGTTCCTGCCAGTCGTGGTGATCCCCCAACTGCTGCTCTGCGGGCTGTTCGTGGCCCGCGACCAGATGGCCGGCTGGCTCCAGGCGCTCAGTGACGCCTTCCCCCTGTCGTACGCCATCGAGGCGTTGCAGGAGGTCGGCGCCCACGCCGAGCCGACCGGCCGGATGTGGCGGGACGTGGCGGTGGTGCTCGCAGCGGTGGTGCTGGCACTGGTGCTCGCGGCGGCCACCCTGCGCCGGCGCAGCGGCTGAGGCTGCGGCAGCCGTGGGTCGACCGGCCCACGGCTGCCCAGGTGGACGAACGAGGGGCGGCGATGACGCGGCGGACCGGCCGGCGACCCGGCAACCCGGACACCCGGGAGGCGATCCTCGACGCCGCGCGCACGACGTTCGCGGAGCGTGGCTTCGACTCCGCGTCCATCCGCGCCATCGCCGGCACGGCAGGTGTCGACCCCGCGTTGGTGCACCACTACTTCGGCAGCAAGGACCAGCTCTTCCTCACCGCGATGAACTTCCCGGTCGACCCCGCCCAGCTGGTGCCGACGGTGCTCGCCGGTGACCGGGACGGCGCCGGTGAGCGCCTGGTGCGCACCTTCCTCGGTGTCTGGGACTCGCCCGCCGGCAGCGCCGCGCAGGCGCTGCTGCGTTCCGCGGTGAGCAACGAGTGGACCGCGCGGCTGCTGCGCGAGTTCGTCACCACCCAGGTCCTGCGCCGGGTGCTCGAACAGCTCGACGTCGACCCGGCCCAACTGCCGCTGCGCGGTTCGCTGGTGGCCACCCAGATGATCGGCCTGGCGATGATGCGGTACGTGGTGCGCCTGGAACCGGTCGCGTCGGCGGCCCCGGAGACACTGGTGGCGGCGATCGGCCCGACGATCCAGCGGTACCTCACCGGGCCGCTGCCGGCCTGAGATCCCTGCGACGTCCCAGCCACCGTGATCCACTCCGGATCGGCGAACTCGCGGTATCCGAGTGCCAGGGATACCCCCACATCGGCGAAACCGAGTGGATCAAGGCCGAACGCGCGGCGACGGGCACGACAGCCCGGTCAGCGCGGCGGACGGGCACCGGCCGGGAGCCGCAGCGGCGGCAGCAACCTCGGCAGGTCGGCCGGATCGGCCACCGGGCCGGGGAAGGCCAATCGGATCCGACGCCGGGAACCCGGTCGGCCGAGGGCGACCACCAGCCCATAGCGGTCGATCCGCACCACCCGGGGCGCCCCGCCCGGGGCCTGCTCGGTCAACCCGAGCTGTCGGCGCAGGTACTCGGTGACCTGCGCGCTGTCGCCCTCGGCGAGGTGGGCCAGCAGCCGCGCCTCGACCGGGTGCACCGGGTCCGGCTCCGCCTCGGCGTACTCCACCGGGTCGATCCGGTGCACGACGCCGGCCCGCTCCCAGCGGACCTCGACCACCTCGAAGCGGAACAGCCGGAAGCGGGCGCCCAGGTCGAGGAGGTCACCGGTCGGCTCCACCGCGGCGAAGTCGACAGCCGCGTGGCGGGCCTCGTCGCCGTGCAGCTCGGCCGCCCAACCGGACACCCACGCCCGACCCAGACCGGGCGCGCCGGCGGCCGGCGGCAGGTCGAGCACGTCGAGGACCACCTCTGGGGCAGCGGCAAGATCGAGGCAAGGCCGGACCAGTCGTTGCGTCG
>NZ_JBSFBM010000111.1:0-18889 GCF_053592955.1 Micromonospora sp. NPDC002411
GGCGTGCGCGATCGGCACCGCGGTGGCGGCGGCCACCGTCGTGCCCACCGTCAACGCCATCGTGTATCCAGCACCAGCACCGACGCCACCGGAACCGGAACCGGCCGGGGCAGGAAGCGCTGCCGCACCCAGCTGTACCGCTGGTACACCCCCGGCCTCCCCGCCCGCAGCGGGGACAGCACCCAGTCGTCGAGCCGGGGCCAGAAGGTGACCTGGTCGTCCCACCCGTCAAGCAGGTCGTCCGTGTGCACCACCGGCGGCCGGCCGCCGGGCAGCACCGCCAGGGCATCCGCGAGGCGCGCGGCGAACCGGCTCTTGCCCGCGCCGCTCGGCCCGTCGACCGCCACCAGCCGGGTCCGCCCCAACCGCGCCGGGCCCGCGAGCACCCGACGAGCCAATTCGGCGTACGCCTCGACAACTGCGACGGCCGGCCGGCCAGTTTCCGGGTTCAGCGCGGCCTCGCCTGGCACAGCCTCGGGTAGTGCGGCGTCGCGTGGTGCATGAGCGCAGTATGCCGCCACGGCCGTTGGGCGGGGTGATCGACTCTGAATCCCTGATGTCGCGGCATCCCTCTCGCTGGGACACCGCGATACCCGTGCACCCGAGTGGATCATGCGGTGTCCGAGGCCCCGCGGGACGGACTGACACGTCCGGCTGACCGCCCCTGGCCAGCCACCGTCACGTCCGGGGGAATTGGTGCGGCGACGGGTGACGGGCGGCCCGTTCGCCGCCGTGGCTGCTACCGAATCGGCATCATCGGGTGGTGCTCCGAGACGTGATGAGCCCCGGTATCGACGCCCTGCTCGAACAGGCCCGAGCCGGGCTGCACCGACTGACTCCGCAGCAGACCGTCGAGGCGGTCCGCGGCGGTGCGCTGCTGGTCGACACCCGCACCGAACTGCAGCGCCGCGAACAGGGCGACCTGCCGGGCGCGGTCGTCATCGACCGGACCGTACTGGAATGGCGACTCGATCCGGCCAGCGCCTGGCGGATCCCGGAAGCCACCGGATACGACCGGGAGATCGTGCTGGTGTGCCGGCAGGGCTACAGCTCCAGCCTGGCCGCCGCCAGCCTGCAGACCCTCGGGCTGCGCCGGGCCACCGACATGATCGGCGGTGTCGACGCCTGGCTCGCCGCCGGCCTCCCGACGACCGACCGCCCCGCCGACATCCGCCCCTGATTCCGCTACCCGCACAGGGGCCCGCGCGGCCCCCGTCGCCCATCTACTTCACCCTCATCCGCCGAGGCCGGTTCATGATCGTGCTCGATCCAGGAACGAGGCCCCTCCCGCCGCCCACGAGACCACTACAACAACGATCGAGCACGATCACGCCTCGCCGCCCCGCCCCACACTCCCCAAGGGACAGAGGCCGTCAGGTCGGTGGCGGGCCTGGTGGGATGAACGGGAGACCTGCGGGTGGGCCGGTCTCGATGAGGTGCCAGAGCGCGTCGGTGTCCAGGTGTTCCTCGACCAGGTCACCGAGCAGGTCGAGTGAGCGTTCCCGGGCGGCGGCGAAGCTGGTGGCCGGTGCGACCTGGAATCCGGTGCGGCCGGCCAGGCGGGCCGCCTCGGTGAGGAACCACCGGCGGAACCCGTCGGACTCGAACGCCCCGTGCCAGTGTGTGCCGTGCACCGTGCCGAGCACGGCACCTTCGCCGACACCGTCGTCACCGGTCAGCAGCGGGGTGAGGGTGGGATCGGTCTGCGAGACGTACCCGTGGTGGATCTCGTAGCCGCGCACCGGGAGGCCGCCGTGCGCGGTACCCACGGACTGGCGGACGGTCTTGCGCGGATCAAAGGTGATCTCGATGGGCAGCAGGCCGAGGCCCGGCACGCTGCCCCGCCGGCTCTCCACCTGGTCGTGGATGGCCCGGCCGAGCATCTGGAAGCCGCCGCAGAGGCCGAGCACCGGCTTGCCGGCCGCCACGTGCGCGGTCACCGCGTCGGCGAGGCCGGTCTCACGCAGCCAGGCGAGGTCGGCGACAGTGGACTTGGAGCCGGGCAGGACGACCAGGTCGGCGGCGGCGAGTTCGGCTGGTTCGATGGTGAGGCGTACGCGGACACCCGGCTCGGTGGCCAGCGCCTCCACGTCGGTGGCGTTGCTGATCCGGGGCAGTCGGACGACGGCCACGTCCAGCCAGTCGGTGCCGTGGGGGGCGGCGGGACGGCCGAGCACCCGGCCGTAGGCGAGGGAGTCCTCCGCGTCGAGCCACAGGTCCAGTGCCCAGGGCACCACCCCGTACGTGGGTCGGCCGGTGACGCGCCGCAGCATGTCCAGCCCGGGTTGGAGCAGCCCGAGGTCACCCCGGAACTTGTTGATCACGAATCCGGCGATCAGCGCCTGGTCGGCGGGGTCGAGCAGTGCCACGGTGCCGAACATCGAGGCGAAGACGCCGCCGCGATCGATGTCGCCGACCACGATGGTGGGCAGGTTGGCGTGCCGGGCCAGCCCCATGTTGACGTAGTCACCGGCCCGCAGGTTGATCTCGGCGGGGCTGCCGGCGCCCTCGCAGATCACCACGTCGTACGTGTCCCGTAGCTCGGCCAGCGCCTCGTACGCGGTCTCGGCGAGGCGGGGACGCAGGTGCCGGAACGTACCGGCGGTGATGGTGTCGACCGCCTCGCCGAGGAGCACCACCTGACTGGCCAGGTCGCTGCCCGGCTTGAGCAGCACCGGGTTGAACCGCAGGTCGGGTGCGAGCCCGCAGGCTGCGGCCTGCATGGCCTGGGCGCGGCCGATCTCGCCGCCGCGTCCGTCCGGCCCGACGACCACTGCCGAGTTGTTCGACATGTTCTGCGCCTTGTACGGGGCGACCTTCACGCCTTGCCGGTGCAGCCAGCGGCAGATCCCGGCCGTGAGCACGCTCTTACCGGCGTCGGAGGTCGTGCCGGCGACCAGCAGGCCGCCGCTCACCGCCCGCTCCCGCGATCGGCCACGGCAGCCGGCCCGCGTCGACCCGCGACACCGGAACCGTGCCGGCCCACGGCCCGAAGCCCGTGCCGGCCCAGCGCTGCGACCAGGCGGCCGACTGTCACCGGGTACGCGGCGGCCAGCCCGACCGCCGCCAGCCCGACAGCGCCGGAGATCCGGGCGGCGCGCTTCAGGTGTCGCGCCTCCGGGCGAGGGCCGTCACCGAGGAACGGCCGTACCTCGGAGCGCCCGAAGTAGACGTTGCGGCCACCAAGGCGGACACCGAGAGCTCCGGCCATCGCCGCCTCGCACTGACCGGCGTTGGGGCTCGGGTGGTCGTTGCGGTCACGCCGCCACACCCGCCAGGCCCGCTGCCGATCCCCGTGCACGACAGGCGCAACGGCGATGGTGAGCAGCCCGGTCAGCCGGGACGGCACCAGATTGAGCGCGTCGTCCAGGCGGGCGGCCGGGGTGCCGAACCGCGCGTAGCGCGCCGACCGGTGCCCGACCATCGCGTCGAGGGTGTTCGCCGCGCGGTAGCCCAGCAGCCCGGGTAGGCCGGCGACCGCACCCCAGACCAGCGGGGCGACGACCGCGTCGGACGTGTTCTCGGCGACCGACTCGACAGTGGCGCGGGCCAGCTCGGACTCGTCCAGCGTCGACGGGTCGCGCCCGCAGAGGTGACCGAGACGTCGACGCGCGGCGGGCAGGTCACCGGCGCGCAGCGTCCGGCCCATGACGGTGGCTTCGTGGCGCAGCGTGCGCCCGCCCAACACACTCCACGTGCCGGCGGCCACGAGCACCGCTCGGGTCACTGGCCGATGCCGGGTGGCCGCCACAGCAGCGGCCCCGAGCAGAACCGGAGCACCGACGGCCAGCGCGGTGAACGCCGTACCCGCCGTCCGGTCTGGTCGGTAGAGGCGACGCTCCAGCGCGCCGGCAGCCTGACCGAAGCCGGCCACCGGGTGCCACCGGCGCGGATCACCGAGCAGCCGGTCCAGCGCGTAACCGGCCAACAGCCCCACCGCGTTCGCCACCGGCGCTGTCCGTCGCACCCGCACCACCTCCGGCCGGCCAGCCTAGACGAGCACCCCGTGAGCCAGCCCGGCCCGCGGTGCTTCACCACCCTGAGCGGCTCGTGCAGGGCCCGGCCGGAACAGCCTCGCGGCTGCCGCCACGCGGGGTGACGACGCTGCTCGCGCCGCCACCCCGCCCCCGTCGTGCCGCGCGCCGCCAGCCGGTCAGGCCGGCTGCGGCACCCGACCCCGGCCACGCCGCCCCCGACCGGTTGGCGCCGGCTCCGGCTGGCCCTCGTCGGGTGCCGAGCCCAACTCGTCGTCCGAGTCGTCGTCGGTGTGGTCGTCGTCCTCTCCCGGTGGAGGGGCGAACTCGTCGTCGAGATCCGGCGGGATGCTGGCCTGCCCGATCTGGCTGTCGGTCACGGCGACATCGGCGTCGAGGAACGGGCTGGTGCGCACCGCTACGTAGTCGGGCAGCTCGAACTCGTCGTCCAGCGCACTGTCGTCGGGCAGCACGGGCACCTGCTCGGCCGGCACCGGCTCGGTCGGTTCGCCGTGCACCCGGCTCTCGGCCTCCGCGTCCTCCACGGTGCTGGTCGTGACGCTGGGCCGGTTGCGCAGGAACCGGGCGCGACCCCGGGACAGGTCATGGCCGACGGCTACCGCCTCCAGCTCGTAGAGGGTGCGGTGGTTGCCGGCGTCGTCGGTCCAGTCGCGGGTGTAGAGCCGACCGCAGACCACCACCGGATCGCCGACCATGACCGAGGCGGCCACCCCTTCGGCGAGTTTGCGCCAGCAGTTGACGCGGACGCGCAGCGAGTTGCCGTCGACCCACCGGCCGGTGTCGCGGTTGAGCCGCCGGGCGGTCGAGGCGACCTTGAAGTTGGCCACCAGGGTGTTGCTCTGGGTCGTGCGCCGCCATTCGGGCACGGTCAGCACATTACCGACGATAGTTACATAAGTGTCGAACATCGTCCCTCCAGGGGATCGGGGCCTGCCAGCGCGAGTCGACTCGACACCGAGCCTGTGCGCTCCGGACGGCCACCGCCAGCGCGCATCCGCGACCTGTGGACAACGACCCCACCTGTGAACAAAGCCCTGATCATGGCCAGATGTGGTACGGCCGACCCCCCGAATCAACGTCGGCGGTTTCCGGGGCTGCCCGAACTGGGTATGGATTTGATCAACGCACCACCGACAGCTCCACGTCGACGAGAGGTCAGCGCCATGATGATCACCACCATCGGCTCCGCGAACGCTTCCGAGGCGCGGCGATGAGCGCCGTGGCCAACCCCGCCACCGTGGCCGAGTGCCTGCGGGTCGGCGCCGGGTTCTCGCAGGGCGACCGCAATTGGATCGCCGAGCAGTTCGCCACCCTCGACGCCCGGCTGGCCAGCTTCCACGCTGACGCCACCGAACTGGAGGTGTCGGTCAAGGACCGGGAGGCCCGTGGCCAGAAGGTCACCCTGGAGTGCTGGATCGCCGGCCGACAGAAGATCGTCACCACCTCCGCCGAGGAGGACCTGCACGCCGCGCTCAACGACGTCCGCGACGACCTGCGCCGCCGGCTCAACGACGCGAAGACCCGGCAGGAGCCCCGGCACAACAAGCACCTGCGCGACATCCCGCAGCCGCAGAGCGAGCTCAACCCGGCCGACGACGAGGAGCAGATTCCCGCTGCCGACCCGAGCCGCGCCGACGCGGAAACGGTCTGACCCCCACCCGTTCGAGTCGATCATGGAGTTGTGGTGGGCGCTAAATCCGCAATCACCCTTTTTGCGGGCCACCACAACTCCATGATCGACCGAGGAGGGCGGGAGGGACGCGGGACCGGGGATCGCGGGCTACCGCTGGGTAGGTTGGCGGCGTAGCGTCGCCTTCGTGGAACCGGACGTGTTGGGGCCGCCGTACGAGCGGCAGACGATCGACCTGGGCACCGACGACGAGGGCCCGGTCGTCGCGACAGTGGTCCGGCGGCGCGCCGAGCGCCCCACCGGGCGGGCCGTGCTCTACGTGCACGGGTTCGTCGACTACTTCTTCCAGACCCACCTGGCTGACTTCTTCGCCGAGCGCGGTTGGGATTTCTACGCGCTCGACCTGCGCAAATACGGCCGCAGTCTGCTCCCGGGCCAGACCCCGAACTTCTGCCGCGACATCAGCGACTACTTCCCCGAGCTGGACGCCGCCGCCGAGATCATCCGCAAGGACGACGGCCACGACACCCTGTTGGCGATGGGCCACTCCACCGGCGGCCTGATCCTCTCGCTCTGGGCGGACGCCCGCCGCGACTCCGGCACCGTCGACGGCCTGGTGCTCAACAGCCCCTTCTTCGACCTGAACGCACCCTGGGCGGTCCGTCGACCCCTCGCGGCCGCCGTCTCCCGGCTGGGCCGCAGGGCGCCGCACCGCATCCTGCCGTTCGGGCTCGGCACTGTGTACGGCGAGAGCATCCACTCCGACCACCGCGGCGAGTGGACCTATGACCTGGCGTGGAAGCCCCTGGCCGGGTTCCCGGTCCGGGCCGGCTGGCTGAACGCGATCCGCACCGGGCAACGTCGACTCCGCGCCGGTCTGGACATCCAGGTGCCGGTACTGCTGGCCTGCTCGACCCGCTCCTTCCGGGGCACCCGGTGGCACGACAACGCGACACTGGCCGACGCCGTGCTGGACGTCGAACACATGGTCCGGTACGCGCCCCGTCTCGGCCGCCACGTCACCCTCGCCCGCTTCGACGGCGGGCTGCACGACCTCACCCTCTCCGGCCCCGCCGTACGGAAGAAGGTCTTCGACGAGGTGGGCCGCTGGGCCGAGGCGTTCCTCGCCGCCGGCCCCACCGCCCCGGCCGGTCCTGCGCCGACCGGCCCGGGACTGACCGCCCAAAGCCCGACCGACGTCGAGTCGACCGTCGGTACAGCCGCACCGCCCGAGAGCCGACGGTCCAGCGCCGACGCGGCCGATGCGGCGACGTCCGGCGGCTGACCCTGCCTGGAGGCGACGCGGCTCAGACGTCACCGGGTGTCACCGGGAGGACCGCGCGGATCCGGTCGAAGGTCGCCACCGGGTGACCGTCGACGCCGGGTAGCACCAGCCCGAGGCAGTACAGCGAGACCTCCCCCGTCGCGTCGGGCTGGACGATGAAGACCGGCGCGCCGACGTACCCAGGTGGCAGTTCGGTCGTGATCCGCACGGCGTCGGCGTCGCGGACCACGCGCTCGATCGCGACCTCGAGCGGCCGGGAGCCGTCTTCGCGTACCCCAAGGGCCAGCACGAAAGCGGAACCGGCGTCGGCGCCGAGGCGGGCGACCACCTCGGGCCCGGCGGCGATCCCCGCCGGCACCGGCTGGACGCGCCAGCGCCAGCCGCCATCGCCGGCGTAGCGGTGGAGGCCGCCGGTCGGCAGCACCGCGACCCCGTCGCCCGGGAAACGGGCCCAACCGGGCACGATCTCGGCCTCGGACACGACCGCCGGGGCGACCCCCGCCGGCTCGGTGACGCTCGCCCGCAACCCCAGCTCACCACCCGACGCGCCCACCAGGTCGGCCGCCGTCAGCAGGGACTCCCCCACCGGGTCGTCGCCGTCCTGGAAGAAGAAGGCGGTACCGAAGGCGTCGCCCGACCGGTACGGCAGGATGGCGCGACCGACGACCTGGCACAGCTCGTAGGCGACGTCGCTCTCGGAGTCGGAATCCAGCAACACCAGGCAACGGTACGGTCCAAGGTCACGTTGGTTCCGGGTAACCCGGATGCCCGCCGCACGGCCGACGTGAGACCCTGCTCGGCAACGTGGACGCGGGCACCCTTTACGCCGCCGGGCAGCCGGACGGCGGTACCCTCTGGGCGCGACACCCACGCCACACGCGCCCGTAGCTCAGCGGATAGAGCAGGGGACTTCTAATCCCAAGGCCGCAGGTTCGAATCCTGCCGGGCGCACAGGTACTTCCTCAATCTGACCGGCCTGCCTGGGGCTATTTGTGGTGCAAGCGCGCTGCGGCGGCCTCGTGACAGCTCGAGCGGCGCACCAAGCGCCAGCGCGGCCAGATCGAACCCCTGCCCAGTGGGTCACTGCGGGTGAAGGTCTATGCCGGCATTGACCCGATCAGCGGGAAGCGGCACTACCTGACCGAGGTCATCCCCGCCGGCCGCACCGCAGCCAACGAAGCCGAAAGGCGCGTACCCGGCTGCTGGCCCAGGTGGACGAGCGGCGCAACCCCCGAACCCGCGCCACGCTCGACCAACTCCTAGACCGGTGTGCTTGAATGGTCGACATCGCGGCCACCACCCGCGTGGGCTACGTGAACAAGCTCAACAAGCACGTGCGGCCGGTGCTCGGCAGACTGCCGGCCGGCCGACTCGACGCCGAGACGTTGGAGTCGTCTTCGCAAGCATGCGCCGCTGCCGCGACTGGTGCGGAAAGCGTATGTGAAGCACCACGTAGAAGGTGAGCACACCTGAACGGCGAAGTGCCGGCCTCACGCCTGCAAGCCGCTCAGCACTTCGTCCGTGCGTCAGATCCATTGGATCCTCATTGGTGCGCTCAGTCGCGCCGTCCGGTGGCGCTGGATCGCCATCAACCCCGCCGGGCAAGCTGAGCCGCCCACGCCGCCGCACCCTGACCCGCAGCCACCGAACCTGCGGACGCTGCGCATCATCAACGAGGCATGGCATGACCCGGACTGGGGCCCGCTGGTCTGGCTCGCCATGACCACCGGCGCCCGAAGCGGTGAACTGTGCGCGCTGCGCTGGCACCATCTCGACCTAGCTGCCGGCGTGCTGACGTTGCGGCGCAGTGCCTACTTTGACGAACGCGGCGAGCTGCGGGAGAAGGGCACCAAGACGCACCAGCAGCGGCGGGTGGCACTCGACCCGGACACGAACGAAGTGCTGCGCGAGCTGCACGGCCGGCACCTCGACCGGCTGGCACGGCTCGACGCCGAGGCGGATACCGCCGACTACGTCTTCTCCCCCGAGCCGGACAACAGCCGCAGCTACCGACCCGACACCATCGTGCGGCGGCACGGCCGGCTTGCCGTCAGGTCGAGGATCGAGAGCCGAATCCACGCCCTACGCCACTACTCATCGACCGAGTTGATCAACGCGGGCGTGGACGTTCGGACAGTGGCGAGCCGGTTTGGGCACAGCGGTGGCACGACCACACTCAAGGTATGCGCAGCTTGGCTGCCGGAGTCAGACCAGCGGGCCGCGGGAGCGCTGGTGGCTCGCATGCCGCCTCGTCCCCCACTTCTCTACCGCCCAGCCCAGACGACCAGTTCGCGCCACTAGATCGCAGATGCGTTGCGCCAAGTAGATCAGTGTGGGACGACTCAAGCACGGCGACCCACTGCCTGCAGTCTTGGAGCTGGCGGATATGTGCAAAGTGTCCGTTGGAGCTCATCGAGCCGTCCAGCAACTCAAAGATGAGGCCTCGTGGTGACTGCGAGGCCGCAGGTCTCTGGGCAAGCTAATGGGTGTCGCATAGGAGCAGATGGTGGCAAGATCTGCTCTGCTCACTGCACGAGAAGGTCAGGAGAGACGATGCGGCTTACAAAGATCGAGTTCAACGGCTACAAGCGGCTCAGAGACACCGGTTGCAATGTAGACGGTAAGCTTATCGCCTTTGTCGGACCCAACGAGGCGGGCAAGAGCAGTATTCTTGCCGCCCTGACGTGGATCCTTCAGCCTCGGGCGCTTGAGTCGCGCGAACGGAGCCGGGGCGCGAACATTACAGACGAAACAGAAGTGGTCCGGGCCACCTTCACGCTCGCACCAGAGGATCTTGCGGCGATAGCGCACCTCGAATGCAGCAATCCCCCGAGATCCTTCATCGTATCTCGGACTGCAGGCGGCAGGTTGATACGAACGTTCCCCGAGGACGTCCAATTCTCACAGCCCTCAGCACTAGATTCCATTCGTGCGGCCAAACAATTACGAGATCTTCTTGCTGTAGATCACCCGTCGAATGACGAATCGTTAAGTTTCCTGAGCAACAGTCTGACCGAGACGATCGATCGGATTCGCGCCTTCAGTCCGACGGAGAGGGATCTAAATCGGGCAAGTATTGTCGACGCGATCAAACTGATTCAGGACGCCTTTCCTGTCAACACCTCAACGGCGCAAGTCCAGTCCGGCCCGAATGCAAATATACTCAAGCGACGCAGGAGCGCTGCTAGCAATCTGGTGCGCGAACTCTCAGCACTCGACGGACGGTTGAAGACGGACCCACAGGAGCAACTGGCGAATATTCTCTGGGGTCGATCGCCCGACTTTGTACTCTTCACGGCCGACGACCGCAATCTCGAGGCGACATATGACCTTGGAAATGAAAATCTACGTAAAACACCACCCGCAGCCCTGCGAAACCTATTGCAGGTCGGCGACACCAGCGTCAAGGAAATGTGGGACCTCATCGCCAATAAGGACCGAGCAGGGTTGCGAACACGTCTTAAGTGGGTGAACCGGAAGATAGATGCTTACTTCACCGGCAGTTGGCAACAAGAGCACCTAAAAGTGCATATAGATATCGACGGCACAACCCTTGAGGTCTTCGTTGAGGAAGCGGATGACAACGGAATTTTCAGCTCTTTTGGCGAGCGCAGCGATGGCCTCCGAACCTTTGTTGCCCTTAGCTGCTTCCTCACCATCGCACCGACCAGGTTTCCACCCATCCTTCTGATTGACGAGGCGGAGACACACCTGCACATCGATGCCCAAGCGGACTTGGTCAACGTTCTAGAGACCCAGAATCTTGCGGAGCAAGTACTATATACGACCCATTCGCCAGCCTGCTTGCCGACTGACCTCGGAACGGGAATCCGGTTCGTTGAGCCCGTTCGACATGCCCCCGAAAGCAAACTTCGCAGCAACTTTTGGGACAGCAACATCCCCGGCTACTCGCCCATACTATTTGCAATGGGAGCTGGAGCAGCGGCCTTCTCGCTATGCCGCAGGGCCCGTCCTTTGCGAAGGTCCCACAGAAATGATTATCCTGCCGAAGATGATCCGGCTTGCAACGGGACTGCAGCGCCTGGAGTACCAAATCGTTCCTGGACTTTCGGTGTCCAGGCTGGAGGATTTGGCACCAGGAAACATTGCCGGCAGAGTGGCCTACCTCGTCGATGGAGACCAGGGCGGCAAAAACTTGCGATCGAAGCTAATAGGGTCCGGTGTACCGGAGAGCCACGTTCTGCAGCTGCCCGAACATTTCGCTATAGAGGACTTCGTCACCGAAGCATCATACTTGAGCACCGTTAGCCAGATACTGGCAGACTCAGGGTATACGGGAGCCCATCCCACCGCCTCGGAGATAGCCGGAAGTGGAACCATATCTAAGCGCGCTTCGGATTGGTTCAAAGAGAAGAAACTACAGGCGCCAGGCAAGACGATCGTCGCAAGTCGCCTCGTCCGCACGATTTCGAGGGAGAGTTTGGCTCCCGGCGCAGTGGAGGCACTTGCCAAGCTACACGGCAACATCACGGCACTTCTTGGCGAGGGAAGGTAGATTGCCAGCGATATTAAGCTGTTGGTGTTGGGTGACTCATAATACATCGGTCATGCTGTCGTTTCCGTGGGAGCGTCGCTGGCTCAGGTCTGAGCGCGGGCGCGTGGTCTCACGCGTGGTGCGAAACGCTTGGCGACCAGAGACAAATCCGCAATCAGGAGACCCGGCCAGATCGTCCGACGGCTCTGACGAAACCCGCGTCAGCGTCCGGCGCTACGTCAGTATCGTGCGGCGGTGCTCACGATCCGGATGAACGAAGCCGCCGCAACCGCGCTTCGCCCACTGACAGGCAGTGACGTGCCGACCGGCACCCTCGATCAAGACCTGGAAGACCGGCTCGCGCAAGGGCTCACGGACAACGAAGGCGCGCTGATCTTCACGACGCACGTTGGTCAATGGCCTGCCGCACCAGCGTCAGCCTCTGCCGCTTTGGTCACGATGGGTTGGCGGGACCTGACCGGTTACGAGTGCAACTACAACAGCTTCCATCTGCAAGACCACGCGCCGGTACAGGCCACGATCCTCGATGACGGGCAACCCCAGATCAGCGACGACGATCGCCTCGTGCTGCTGCGGCTCGGGATGGCCGTGGCTGCGGCCGTGCTACGACTGGTCCGCACCCAAGCGCACCCCACCGCCGTACGCTGCATCGTGCTGGTGAACGACACCAACGGGACGTTCCGGTTCCACCGAATCCGGCCTGACGAGAGCTGGATCGACCTTGACGACTTGGAGCGGTACCCGAGGGAGATGACCGTCGTCATCGACAGTCACTCCTGAAGAGTCATTGGAGCGCGAAGGGACGCGCATCACCCACCGACACTGACGCTGCCCGAGAGGCCGCGTCAGCCGTCGTCAGCTCTGTTCGGCGACGAAGGTGCCCCGCGCGTGGACGGTGACGACCAGGCCTCGCTCACGTAGTTCGCGCATGGCCATCCGTACCGTGCCCCGCGCTACGCCGTAGGTCTGCTGTAGATGCAGTTCGCTCGGCAATGGCTGCCCAGGGCGCAGCTTGCCTTCCTCGATCTGCTTCGCGAGCAGGTCCGCCAACTGCCGGTAGATCGGCACATTGGACAGTGGGCTCGTCATGGCCGGAGCGTAGACACGCACATGATCTGTACGTGTTCAGGGTTGTACAGCCTCTAGACGTCTAGTCACTAGACGTCTACGCCCTGTACGTTTGTCATGGTCAGAGCAAGGTGGCCCCCAACAGCGATTGCGCCGCTGACCGAGGGCCTTGATCGCCTAGCTAGGAGGCGACCCGTGCGAACCCTACCCACCCCGCCCGCCTGCGGAGAGCCTGCGACGGTACGGATCGAGCTGTACACGGCAGACTCTCTCGATGCCTGCGCGTACACCTGTCCTGCTCACACCATCTACGTGACGGCACTGGTGACCGGGGCCGAAATGAACGCCCATCCGGTCGGCATGGCACCCGACGTCGAGCGGCCCTGCGGCTACGTACACGTGTTCCCGACCGGCACCCTTGCCACCGGATCCGCCGACCTGAGCCACCCTCGCTGGTGCGATCGGGGTGGCTGCAACCGTAGGGGACGGCACCGCTCGCCAACGCTAATCCTGGACACCAATCGACCGGAGACCTCCATCGTTGACGTGGCCTTGGAGCAACCGCTGCACCCCGCAACCTCACCGATGGTGAGCCTGACGAGCGTGGAGGGTGACGCCGCAGCCGGGCTCCTGCTCTCCGTCGGGCAGGCCCGAGTATTGAGGTACCGCCTGGTCAACCTGTTCGGCATGGTCATGACCACCGGCATCGACGAGCGCCCGACGTAGGACCCCAACAGGAGTGCGGCGCGGTCCGCGCGACAGCGCCGCCCCATTCATGGGGCGGCTCTACAGGTGCCACGTGGACCGGTGACACCCGGCCTGCCGCAGAACCTGCTACCCCTGGATGCGGCGGCCGGGACAAGAACTGCCCAACCGGTGTCTACGGGTCGGTCGACCTACGGCGTTAATAGGGCGTGACGTTCGAGGAGTACGCGTTCGCTCGCACTTCGGCGCTGGTGCGGCTCGCCCGACTGCTGACCGATGACGAGCATCGAGCCGAGGACCTGGTTCAGGAGGTCCTCGCGAAGGCGTACGCCCGCTGGGGGCGGATCTCCCGGACGGACCGGCCGGACGCGTACGTCCGTCGGATGCTCGTCAACGCCCACCACTCGTGGTGGCGGCGGCGCAGCAGCCGGGAGGTCTCGGTCGCGGCGGTGACCGACTGGGCGGGCGCCGCGGACGAGGCGGCGGTGGTGGCCGAGCGCGACGCGTTGTGGCGGCTGGTCCGTGAGCTGCCGAGGAGTCAGCGCACCGTGATCGTGCTGCGCTACTACGAGGACCTCGACGACACGTCGATCGCCGAGATCCTCGCCTGTTCGGCCGGCACCGTTCGCACGCACGCGAAGCGTGCCCTGGCGACGCTGCGAAAGCGGCAGGAAGCACCGACCCCCGCACGGACAGGAGAGTTCTGATGTTCAGCGATCTCGATCAGCAGCTCACCGCGACTCTCCAGCAGCGCGCGGGTGGCGACGTCGACCCCACTCCGATCGTGGAGCACGCACGTCATCGCGGTCGCCGGCTCCGGCTGCGTCGTCGTGGGCTGATCGCCGGGGGCGTGGCGGCGTGTGTCGCCGTCACCTCGGTCGTCCTGGCGTTCCCTACCGGTCGGGGCAGCGACGACCCGATCATGCCGGCGGCGGCGCTCATGCTGCCGGAGGCGTCGGGGCAGAGCGGTGCCATCGCACGCCCCGAGGAGGTCGGCGCCGATCCCGCAACTGTGCACTTCTCGACCGAGGCTCTGGTCGACGGTGCCGAGTGGGCAACGTGGAGCGCCGGGCGCGGCACCGAGAGCGTCGAGTTCCGGGGCCCGAAGGGGCAGGCGCGTTTCGCGTTGGCGCGCAGCACGACGGCGTTGGACGGGTTGCAGCAGACGTTGTCCTCGGCCGGGCGACCGCAGCCACGTGCCGAGGCGCGGGTCGGCGACCGCCCGGGGGTCGCCTGGTTCGACCCGTCGGGTGACCGCAAACTGTGGTTCGTGCGGTGGCAACCCGTCGGCGGGCTGTGGGCCCAGTTGGACACGTACGCGACCACCCAGGACGAGGCGGCAGGCACCGCCGCCCGGGTCCGGTTCGACAGTGCCCACCGTTGCGTCGTGCCGTTCCGCCTGGAGTCGGTGCCGCCCGGTGGACGGTTGCTCGGATGCTCGGTCACGCTCGGCCGCGAGCGGGACAGTCGTTTCGTGGACGGCTCACTTGTGGTCGGTGACGACACCGGTCGCTGGCTGACAGTGCGGGCGCAGCGCGCGCCGGACGGCTACGAATCCAGATCCGGTGACCTCGTCGCGGGCCCCTACCGGGCTCGCCGGCAGGGCAGCGACGTGCTGGAGATGACCGTCAGACCCTGCGTCGTGGAGGCGTTCCGCACGGGCTGGGGCAGCGGCTACACCGAGGCGGAGGGCCTGACGATCCTCGGCGGTTACCGGCCGGCCGGAGACCTCGACCGCCCGGACACCTGGTGACACCGCAATCAGGCTGAGGTTGCCGCCACGCAGAACTCGTTGCCCTCCGGGTCGGCCATCACCACATGCTGGTGGTCGACCTCGACCAGGACGGTCCCGCCGGCCCGCACCAGACGATCGGCCTCGGCCCGGATCCGAGCCCACCGCTCGTCGGGGCTGCCGTGGCCCGGCACCCGGATGTCGATGTGCAGCCGGTTCTTCGCGGTCTTGGGCTCCGGGACGTTGAGGATGGAGAGGTACGGGCCGACCCCGTCCGGGTCGCACAGCCACGCGCCGTCCTCGGGTACGTCGTCCTCCGGTAGGTCGTACTGCGCCAGCCACTCCTCGCGCGTGGCGAAGGGCGGTGGTGGTGGCTCGTCGATGTAGCCCAGAGCGGTCTTCCAGAACGCGGCGAGCACCTGGGCGTCGGTGGAGTCGAGGGTCAAAGAGATTCGAGCTGCCATGGACGGACGGTAGCGCGACCCCCCGACGGTCAGACCGGCCCCAGCAGTTTGGCCAGCGCGTCGTCACCTTGACCGAGCTGCGCCCCACCGGTCGGGAGCGCGACCAGGAAACGCCGGCAGCCGTCGAGTTCCACGTACCGGTCGGGTCCGGCCGTGGTCCCATCGAGCGGGTGCAGCACCGCGAACCGGGTCGCCGGGGTGGCGCAGTCGGCCACCGCCCGACGGTTGGACAGGCCCCGGAGCACGCCCGCCTGACGCTCGGCAGGTAGCGGCCCGCCGTACACGAAATCTCCCGCCGGTTTGTCGCCGCCCTGTTCGGACGCGGGCACCTCGTAGACGCAGAGGCGCAGCGGTCCGGCGGCCGGCGACACGGCCGAGGCCGGCGGCTTGGGACCTCCGCTGCGGGTCTCGACCCACACCATGTCCGACCACCGCTGCGCGCATCCGGCGGCCTCGGCCGCCGGGGATTCGATCTGCCCGACGGTACGGGTGGCCACCGTCTTCCACTGCAGCCCGGCCAGCGCGGCGGTCACCTCGGTACGCGGCTTGCGGCAGGAGTCCGTCGGCAGGTACGGCCGTAGCCAGCGGCCCTGCTCGTCGACGAGGGCCAACCAGGGTGGGATGACCATGTCGAGGGTGCAGGCGATCTCCCCGTCGGCCTGTTGGTTGGGCATCCGCAGTGCGGCGAGCAGCGCGTCGATGTCCTCGGCGCGCCGCTCGGTGGCGGTCTGCTCCTGGCCCCCGTTGGCACCCGGCCGGATCTCCCGCCCGCAGAGCACCACGGCGACCGGAGTGAACGAAGGGTCGATGCGTCCGATCTTCGGCTCGGGCACGGCCGGCGCCGGCGTCGCCGTGTTCGGCACGGTGATCACCTCGCCGGCCTGCGGTGCCGCCTTGGCGCAGGAGGTCCACGCGTCGACGATCTCGGCCGGGCCGGGTTCCTGGCCCCCGCCCGGTGCCGTTGTCGTGCCAAGGCAACCACTCAGCGCCACGCCGAGCAGCGCGACCGCCAGTGCCGTTCGGGACGAGCGCATCCGGCCCACCACCTCTCCACCCGAGGATGGGACGGACGACGGGCACGCCCGGTTCCGCCAACCACCAACGGAACCGACAGCAACCTTCGGGCGTCACAGCGGAATGGACCGACTGCGCGCCGCGACCCTCAGCGTGACGGTGCTCCTCGCCACGGCGGGGTGCACCAAGGAAGACGACGTGCCGAACCCTCCACCGCCAAGCCCAGCCGTGTCACAGAGCCCGGACGCCCCGGCCGTGCGCCTCGTGGAGACCGACCAGGCGGACCTGCACCTCTGGGTGAGCAACCAGTCGTTCAAGGACGACCCGGTCGCCCTCACGGTCAGCATCGACGGGGCCGAGATCGTCGATCGACTCTTCGCGGTCGAGCATCAGCACAACTGGGTCCTGTTCCCGGTGCAGGTCGCTCCGGGTCACCATGTCGTGCGCATCGTGGCGGGCACCGGGGTCGAGAAGCAGGAGAGCTTCACGATGCCCGAGACCGGGCGTCGGTACGCGGCCATCGACTACGGCAATGCCATGGACGAGCGTCAGCGGCACGTCAACTGGTTCATCCAGTCCACCCCGATCGGGTTCGCCTGACGATCGGCGGGGTGACGCGGGCGACCGGTGGGCAGGCTGCCGGTCGGGCCCGCGACGCCCGCCGTCATGATGGCCGAATGGCACATCTGGGACTTGTCGCGCTGCTGGTCAGGGAGTACGACGAGGCGATCGACTTCTACGTCGGCGGCCTCGGTTTCGAGTTGGTGGAGGACACCCCCCGACCGGACGGTTCGCGGTGGGTGGTGGTCCGGCCGGCAGGTGCCCGGGAGACGGCATTGCTGCTGGCCCGGGCGAGCACCGTCGAGCAGCAGGCTCGGGTCGGCGACCAGACCGGCGGCCGGGTCGGGCTGTTCCTGTACACCGAGAACTTCGCCCGGGACCACGCCCGGATGGTGGCCGCCGGGGTGCGTTTCGTGGAGGAGCCGCGCCACGAGGCGTACGGATCCGTAGCGGTATTCATCGATCTCTACGGCAACCGTTGGGACCTGCTTCAACCCCGCAGCACAGAGTGACACATTAGCGACACTATGCACTCAAGTGGTCGGCGCTCGCAGTAAAGCATGCTATTGTCCGATGTCGATCTCCGCCCGCGCGGACCCGGACCGGGTCGTTGCCGGAAGGACACTTCCCGATGCCGGGCACTGCCACTTCTTCCGTGCCGCCGACCACGCTGGACAACCCGGCCGGCGGGGCGCTCGGCCTCATCTTCACCACGTTGCCGGCGATCCTGCGGCTAACCTGCGGGCTGGTCGGCGCGGCTGTGGCCCTGTCGGTGCAAACCCCGCCGGTCGAGCCGGCCCTGTTGCTGCCCGGTGTGGCAGCGCTGACCGGCTGGTCGATCTGGTACGCCCACCGCGCGCTACGCCACGGCATCGGCCCGAACCTGGTCGCCGGTGACGTCGCCGTCACCGCGCTGACCTGCCTCTTCATCCCCGTCCTGGTGGCGCCCGGCGTCCTGCCTGGCGAGGGCAGTTGGATCGCCGTGCTGGCCAGCACCACGGTGATCAACACACAGGCGACCGCCCCGGCGCGCTGGTCCATCCCGGCCGGACTGCTCGTCGTCGCCACGTACGTGACGGGCGCGCAGGCGGCCGGCAATCCGACCGAAGCCCGGGCGCACGCCGCCACCCTGCTGATGCAGACCCTCTGCACCGCCATGATGGCGGGGGTGATGCGCCGACGGATCGGCCGTGCGGACCGCGCTTTCGTCGAGCACCAACTGTTGACCCGGGAGTCGTTGGTCGCGCGGGCCGCCCGCGATGCCGAACGCCAGCAGAACCGCGACCTGCACGACACGGTGCTCGGCACGTTGACCATGGTGGGGCTGGGCGCGGTGCCCGGGCCTTCGGCCGCCTTCCGTGAACGGTGTGCCGCCGACCTGCGTACCCTCGTCGCACTCACCGACGTCAGCCCGGTGGCCGGCGACGGCCCGGTACCGCTGGACGGGCGGTTACGGACGGTGGTCAACCGTCTGCCCGAGCTTCCGGTGCACCTGGCCCTGGAGTCGTACGCGGTTCCGGCGGGGGTTGCCGACGCGATCAGCGAGAGCGCCTACGCCGCGCTGTCCAACGTGGTCCGTCACGCGCCGGGAGCGCAGGTCACGCTGGGGATGAGCCGGGACGCGGTGGGCGTCGTGGTGGAGGTCGCCGACGACGGTCCCGGCTTCGACCCGGCCACCGTCCCACCTCACCGGTACGGGTTACGCGAGTCGATCCGCGGCCGGATGGCGGCGATCGGCGGGCGGGCCGACGTGCACTCGGCGCCCGGTGCGGGCACACGGATCCGACTGGAGTGGCCCGGTGTCGGCTGACCTCGGCACGCCGACGCAGACCACCGGCGAACCGGAGGCACCGGACCGGACCAGCGTGCCGGCACCCCGGGAGCCGGTCGCCGCCGGCGGGCTCGCCGCGCCGGCGGCC
>NZ_JBSFBM010000112.1:0-18748 GCF_053592955.1 Micromonospora sp. NPDC002411
CCCTGCGTCCGGAGATCCAGGACCTGATCGGCAACAACGGTGGTGTGCCGGTCGCTGCTGACGCCTCGAAGATCACCGACCCCAAGGACCGCAAGCTGATCGAGGACTTCAACACGGTCAGCAAGCAGGACGGGCTCGCCTTCTACCCGGACTGGCCGGTCCCCGGCTACTACGACGTGCTGGTCTCCGGCTTCCAGGGCCTGATCAACGGCTCCAAGTCGCCCGACCAGGTTCTCGACACGATCGCCAAGCCGTACGCCGATGGCGTCAAGGAGATCACCGGCAAGTGACACGGCGAGCGGCGGGCGCGACCGGCACCACCGACGCGCCCGCCCGCCCCGCCGGGAAGGATCTTCCATGGCAGTCTCCGAGACCGTCGCCGCCACACCACCGGCCGCGACGCCCAACCCGCCCACGCCCAGCCGCAGACGACGCGGACGCAACGCGGCGTACTGGCTCTACCTGCTCCCCGGGGCGACGCTCTTCGTCCTGGTCATCGGCGCACCACTGGTCGGCACCGGCTACCTGTCGTTGACCAAGTGGTCCGGCGTCGGCGACCCCCGATGGGTCGGCCTGGACAACTACCAGCAACTGCTCCAGGACGACGTGTTCTGGGCGTCGTTCCGCAACACCGTCGCGATGATCGTCGCGATGGTGGTGGTGCCCACAGTGCTCGGGCTGCTGCTGGCCTCTGTGCTCTTCGACGTCATCGGCCGCCGGTTCAAGCCCCGCACCGCCGCCGCGCTGCGGGCCGCGTTCTACCTTCCGCAGGTGCTGCCCGTCGTGGTGGCCGGCATCGTCTGGGGTTGGATCCTCCGCCCGGACGGCGCGTTCAACAGCCTGCTCGACGCGGTGGGTCTCGGCGCGTTACGCCACGACTGGCTGGGCGACCCCGACACGGCCCTACCGGCCGTGATGGCGGTGATGATCTGGGTGCAGATCGGCTACCCGGTGGTCGTCTTCATGGCGGCGCTGCAACGGGTCGACCCCGAGTTGTACGAGGCGGCCGAGGTCGACGGCGCGAACTGGCTCCACCGGTTCCGGGCCATCACCCTCCCGCAGATCCGGCCGGAAACCTTCGTGGTGGCGCTGACCTGCACCATCGCCGCGCTGAAGGTGTTCGGGCCGATCTTCGCCCTGACCCGGGGCGGCCCGGAGAACGCCACGAACGTTCCGTCCTACTTCGCGTACTACACGTTCTTCAAGAAACTCCAGGTCGGCTACGGCTCGGCGATCTCCACGGTACTGACGCTGATCATCGTTGTGGTGGCAGTGCTCTTCATCTGGATGCAGGCTCGCAGCGAGCGCCGGGACCGGGGGTTCTGACATGGCCGTCACGCTCACACCGATCCCCGCGCCGACGAAGCAGGCCCGGCCCGTCCGCGACCGGCACCACCGCGGCCTGAGTCGTTGGGTGGTGCTCGCAGTGGTCACGCTCGGCGCGCTGGTCATGCTGGTGCCGTTCGCGTTCATGCTGCTCAACGCGTTCAAGTCGCCCGGTGACTACTCGTCGGGCGGGCCGCTGAGCTGGCCGACGGAGTTCTACACCAAGGGCCTACGGACGTACTGGACCGCTGTCGACTTCCCGCTCAAGCTCTGGAACTCGGCGCTCATCGCCGGCTCCGTGGCGGTGCTCGGCGTCGCCGTGTCGCTGCTCAACGCGTACGCGCTGGGTATCGGCCGGGTCCGTGGCCGGCTCTGGATCGTCGGTCTCTTCCTGCTGGCCAACATGCTGCCGCAGGAGGCGCTGATCTACCCGCTGTACTACGTGGCCAAGGAGGTCGGGCTCTACAACACCCGACTCGCCGTGATCATCATCTTCACCGTCATCCAGAGCGCGTTCGGCACGTACCTGCTCGCCTCGGTGCTGGGCACGTTCCCGCGCTCGCTGCTGGAGGCCGCCGCGCTGGACGGCGCCGGCAAGTGGACGGTGCTGTGGCGGGTGGTCTTCCCCAACCTGCGGCCCACCCTCGCGGTACTGCTCATCTTCTTCTTCATCTGGACCTGGAACGAGTTCCTCATCCCGCTGGTCATGCTCATCGACAACCAGACGCAGACCATCCCGGTCGCGCTCGCGTCGCTCCAGGGCGACCGGCTGATGGACGCTCCGACCACCAACGCCGGCGCGCTGATCAGCCTGGTGCCGGCCATCCTCTTCTTCCTCATCTTCCAGCGCACCCTGGCGCGCGGCATCACGGCAGGAGCCGAGAAGTGAAGTTCACCGACGGGTACTGGCAACTGCGCCCCGGTGTCAGTGTCCTGCGCCCCGGCACCGTGGAGTCGGTCGAGCCGGACCAGCGCGGTTTAACCGTCTTCGCACCGACCGGCCGGATCAACGGACGCGGCGGCACCCTCAACCGGCCTCTGGTCACCGTCCGGTTCTTCTCCCCCGCCCCCGGCGTCATCGGGGTGACCATCGCCCACCACACCGGCGGGCTGCCCCGCGAACCGCACTTCGGGCTGAGCACCGGCGACACGCACCCGGTGGCCGTCGACGTCACCGGGCTCAGCGCGACGCTGACCACCGGTGAGCTGACCGCGCGGGTCGCGCTCGTCGACGGGTGGCGGGTCGACTTCCGGCACGGCGACCGGCTGCTCACCGCGTCCACCGAGCGCAGCATCGGCCTCGTCACCGACGCCGAGGGCCGGCCGCACGTGCACGAGCGGCTCGCGCTGGGTGTCGGCGAGACGGTGTACGGGTTGGGCGAGCGCTTCGGTCCGTTCGTGAAAAACGGGCAGACCGTCGACATCTGGAACGCCGACGGCGGCACCGCCAGCGAGCAGGCGTACAAGAACGTGCCGTTCTACCTGAGCAGCGCCGGCTACGGGGTGTTCGTGGACCACCCGGAGCACGTGTCGTTCGAGGTCGGCTCCGAGGTCGTCACGCAGACCCAGTTCAGCGTCGAAGGGCAGTCGCTCACCTACTACGTCATCGACGGGCCCAACCCGAAGGACGTGCTGCGTCGCTACACGGCGCTCACCGGCCGCCCGGCCCGCATCCCCGCCTGGTCGTACGGGTTGTGGCTGTCCACCTCCTTCACCACCTCGTACGACGAGAAGACAGTCACCGAGTTCGTCGACGGGATGGCCGAACGTGGGCTGCCGCTGTCGGTGTTCCACTTCGACTGCTTCTGGATGCGCCAGTTCCACTGGGTCGACTTCGTCTGGGATCCGGCGACCTTCCCCGACCCGGAGGGGATGCTGCGCCGGCTGCGCGAGCGCGACCTCAAGGTGTGCGTGTGGATCAACCCGTACATCGCCCAGCGCTCGTACCTCTTCGAGGAGGGGCGGCAGGCCGGTTACCTGGTGCGCAGGCCCGACGGCTCGGTCTGGCAGTGGGACAAGTGGCAGGCCGGCATGGCGCTCGTCGACTTCACCAACCCGGACGCGGTCCGCTGGTTCACCGGCAAGCTCAAGGTGCTGCTCGACATGGGCGTGGACTGCTTCAAGACCGACTTCGGCGAGCGCATCCCGACCGATGTGGTGTGGCACGACGGTTCGGACCCGCAGCGGATGCACAACTACTACTCCTACCTCTACAACAGGGCGGTCTTCGAGCTGTTGGAGGCGGAGCGCGGCAAGGGCGAGGCGGTGCTGTTCGCCCGCTCGGCCACGACCGGCGGGCAGCAGTTCCCGGTGCACTGGGGCGGTGACTGCGAGTCGACGTTCTCCGCGATGGCCGAGTCGCTGCGCGGAGGGCTGTCCCTGGCGTCGTCCGGTTTCGGTTACTGGAGCCACGACATCGGCGGCTTCGAGGGCACCCCCGACCCGGTGGTGTTCAAGCGGTGGGTTGCCTTCGGGTTGCTCTCCTCGCACTCCCGGCTGCACGGCTCCGGGTCGTACCGGGTGCCGTGGGCGTTCGACGACGAGGCCGTCGACGTGCTGCGGCACTTCACCCAGCTCAAGCTCCGCCTGATGCCGTACCTGGCGGCCGCCGCGCAGGAGGCGCACCGCGACGGTACGCCGATGATGCGGCCGATGTTCGTGGAGTTCCCGGACGACCCGGCCACCGCGTACCTGGACCGGCAGTACATGCTCGGCCCCGACGTGCTGGTCGCCCCGGTGTTCAGCGCCGACGGCGACGTCACCTACTACGTGCCCGCCGGCACCTGGACGCACCTGGTCAGCGGGGCGCAGGTCATCGGCCCGGCGTGGGTCACCGAGAAGCACGCGTTCGACAGCCTTCCCGTGCTGGCCCGGCCCGGCGCGGTCATCCCGTTCGGCGCACGCGACGACCGACCGGACTACGAGTGGGCAGACGATGTGCGGCTACGGCTGTACGCACCGGGCGAGGGGCAACGGACCCGGGTACGGGTACCGTCACCCGGGCACGGGCCGGGCGCCGAGTTCGACGTGCGCTACGAGGACGGGACGGCCAGTGCCGCACTGGTCGCCGGTACCTCGACGGGCTACATCTGCGAGATCCAGGGGACTGAACGATGACGCAACACCACTTCCCGGAGAGCTTCGTCTGGGGATCGGCGACGGCGGCGTACCAGATCGAGGGCGCGGCCAACGAAGACGGGCGCGGGCCGTCGATCTGGGACACCTACAGCCACACACCGGGTCGGACGCTGAACGGCGACACCGGCGACGTGGCCGCCGACCACTACCACCGGTGGGCCGACGACCTCGGGCACATCGCCGACCTCGGGCTCGACGCGTACCGGTTCTCCATCGCGTGGCCGCGGGTGCAGCCCGGCGGCTCGGGCCGGTTCAACCAGGCCGGCATCGACTTCTACTCCCGGCTGGTGGACGGGCTGCTGGAGCGGGGCGTCCGCCCGGTGGCGACGATGTACCACTGGGACCTGCCGCAGGAGTTGGAGGACGCCGGCGGCTGGGCGGCGCGGGAGACCGCGCTGCGCTTCCAGGAGTACGCAGCGGGCATCGTCGGCGCGCTGGGCGACCGGGTGCACACCTGGACGACGCTCAACGAGCCCTGGTGCTCGGCGTACCTGGGCTACGCCTCCGGCGTGCACGCGCCCGGCCGGACCGAGCCGGCGGCGGCGCTGGCCGCGGTGCACCACCTGAACCTCGCGCACGGCCTGGCCGGTCGGGTGGTCCGGGAGCTGGCCCCGGCCGCCGAGCTGTCGGTGACGCTGAACCTGCACGTCATCCGGGGGGCGTCCGAGTCGGAAGCGGACCAGGACGCGGTACGCCGGATCGACGCGTTGGCCAACCGGGCTTTCCTCGGCCCGATGCTCGACGGGGCGTACCCGGCAGACCTGCTGGCCGACACCGCGGCCGTCACCGACTGGTCGTTCGTCCGTGACGGCGACGAGAAGCAGATCGCGGTGCCGCTGGACGTGCTCGGGGTCAACTACTACTCCAGCACCCTGGTCCGGGCGTGGGACGGGGTGTCGGCCCGCTCCGACGCCGACGGGCACGGCGCGTCGACCTCGACGCCGTGGGTCGCCGCGGACAACGTCGACTTCCTGCCGCAGCCCGGCCCGTACACGGCGATGGGGTGGAACATCGACCCGCCGGCGCTGACCGAGCTGCTGCTGCGCCTGCAGCGCGAATACCCGAACCAGCCGATGATGATCACCGAGAACGGCGCGGCGTTCGACGACGAGGTGTCGGCCGACGGCCGGATCCACGACGACCGGCGGATCGACTACCTGCGTCGGCACATCGGCGCGGTGGCCGACGCTCGCGCGGAGGGCGCTGACGTCCGGGGCTATTTCGTCTGGTCGCTGCTGGACAACTTCGAGTGGGGCTACGGCTACGACCGCCGCTTCGGCATCATCCGGGTCGACTACGACACCCAGGTACGCACCTGGAAGGACAGCGCCCACTGGTACCAGCGCCTCGCCGCAACCGGCCAGCTGGACAACCCCGCGACCTAGCACCCCCACCCCACCCGTCCCCGCCCCGTCCCCGCCCCGTCGATCATGGAGTTCTGGTGGCAACAAACCTGTCGTCGCTGCCCAAACCGGGCACCACAACTCCATGATCGACGATGCCTGGCGGGCGGGGCGGGGCGGGGGGCGGGTTGGCGGCGGGTTCAGACTCCGACGCGCTGGGGTGGGACGGTGAGCCCGTAGAGCTCCATCAGCTCCGGCGTGTCGACCCGACTGCCGTCGGCCACCGAGTCGCAGGCGATGTCGACGATCTGGTCCTTGTGCGCCAGCAGGTACGGCCGCGCGCCGACGTCCGCGCTGGCCAACGTGGCGATGCCGGGCCAGTGCCGGCGGCCGAAGAGCATCGGGTACCCGCGCAACCCGTCGTAGGTGGCGCAGACCAGCACGTCCGGGTACGGCAACGCGGCCACCCGGCTGACCGCCGTGGCGGTCAGACCCGGCATGTCGACCGGGACCACCACCACCGCCTCGATCCCCTCGTCACCCATGGCGGCCAGGCCGGCCCGGATGGACGAGCCGACCCCGGTGCCCCACGCCTTGTTGATCACAACGGTGGCCTTGTCCAGGTCGGCGGCCTCCTGGACCTGCTCCGCGGCGGCGCCCAGCACGACCACGATCTGCTCGCAGCCCGCCTCGGTCATCGTGTCGATCATCTGATTGACCAGGGGCTTGTCCCCCTGGCGCAGCAGCGCCTCGGGACCACCGATCCGCCGTCCCCCACCCGCTGCGATGATCATTCCTGCGATCCGGTTCAGCTGCGCCCCCTCTGGCACGGGACGACCGTTACCGATCCGCCCCTTCCTACGGACACTGCAACGAGGACGGCCAGCGGAGGGTGGCGGGGCGAAAAGGAGAAATAGCACAACCGTTACACATTGGAGCACTGCGACGGCGGGTGGGCGGTTCGATCGACTCCAGGTCGCCGAAGTGGCGGTATCCGGGCGGCGGGAGGCCACCACATCGCGTAGTAGCGCACGGGCGACCCCGACACGCGTCGATCGCGGGCGGGTCAGCGCCGTCGGTCAGGTGGCGTCGGCGTAGCAGTCGACAACTGACAGGTCCAGCGGAAACCGCACCGGCGTCGCACCGAAGAGCAGCGCGGAGGCCCGCTCGCCGGACCGCGTGACAGCCTCGGCGACCGCCGCCGCCTGCTCGGCGGGAGCGTGCACCATCACCTCGTCGTGCTGGAAGAAGACCAACTCGGCATCGGTGCCGGTCAACTCCGTCCGCAGCGTGGCCAGCAACGTGGAGGCCCACTCGGCGGCGGTGGCCTGGATGACGAAGTTGCGGGTGAAACGACCCCGGGACCGTGCCGCGCGAGCCCGCGGACTCTGCGGATCGGCCGCCCCTTCCGGATCGGAGGACGCGTCGTCGAGATCGCCGAAGCCGGCCGAGCCGGGCGGGCACGTCCGCCCGAGCCACGACCGCACCAGCCCACCCGTCTCGCCGGTGCGGGCCGCCGCCTCGACGTAGCCGAACGCGGTCGGGTAACTGCGCTTCAGCACCGCCAGGGCGGGCACCGCGGCACCGCCGGTCTGCCCGTACATGGCACCCAGCAGCGCCACCTTGGCGCGGGGCCGGTCGCCGCCGAACGAGTCCCGGGCCAACGCGGCGTAGAGGTCGCCGGCACCACCCGCCGCTGCCAACCGGTCGTCGCCGGACACCGCGGCGAGCACCCGAGGCTCCAACTGGCCGGCGTCGGCGACCACCAGTCGCCAGCCCGGATCGGCCACCACCGCCCGTCGGATCACCTTCGGGATCTGCAGCGCGCCACCACCCCGGGTGGCCCACCGGCCGGAGACGACGCCACCCGGCACGTACTCCGGTTGGAATCGGCCGCCCTGCACCCACTGCTCACGCCAGGCCCAGCCGTGCGCCGTCCAGATCCGGTAGAGCTCCTTGTATTCCAGCACCAGCGGCACCGCCGGATGGTCGACGCCGCGCAACACCCAGGCTCGGGTGTTGGGCAGCTCCACCCCGGCCCGGGCGAACGCCTTCAGCAGCTCCGCCGGGGAGTCGGCGTGCAGGTGGCGTACGCCGAGCGCGTCGGCGATCCGGGCGGCCAACTCGGCGAGACGACGTGGCGGGCCACCCACCGGAGACGGCTCACCCAGCAGCTCGTGCAGGATCTCGTCGTGCACGTCGGCCCGCCAGGGCAGCCCGGCGAACCCCATCTCCACAGCGATCAACGCGCCAGCGGACTCGGCGGCCACCAGCAGCCGGAACCGACCGGGATGCTCGGTGGTGGCGATTCGGGCGAGCTGGTCGGCGTACACCTTGGTCAGTGCCTCGATGCCCGGGCCCGGCGGGCCGGGCATCGTGTCGAAGAGCGCGCCCTGCCCGTGCCCGGGTGGCGCGGCGGTGCGCGGCGGCGGGTCGGGCGGCACCACCGCACCGGTCAGCCGGGCCCACGCGGCGGCCAGCGAGCGGGGCTCACCCCAGCGGCCCGCGTGCCCCAGCAGCAACGCCTCGGTCAACTCCACGTCGTGACACCTGTCGACCCGGACGCCGGCGCGCAGCAACGCCGGGTAGACCGACGCGGAGCCGGGCCAGACCCAGCGTGGGTGGTCGGCAGCCTCGCGGGCGCTGACGGCGGCGGCCAGGTCGGTGACGACCTCGGTCGGGCCGACCGGCCGACCGGCGGAATCCAGTGGGCACAGCACTCCCCCACCCCGCTCGTCGGAGACCATCGCTACCAGCACGAACGCGATTCTGCCTCTCCCCTGCGACAGGAACGGAGGCGCACCTCACCCGTTTCGGGTCGGTGGGGTGTCGGGCCCTGTCGGTAGCGTGACCTGGTGCCTCCGCAGATCCCGCATCCCGATCCAGGCACTCCGGACACCCGCGGTCCGATGCGATACCTGTGGTGGCTCACCCGCCGCCAACCCTGGCGGGTGCTGCGCGGCAGTCTGCTCGGCACGGCCTGGATGATCGGGCTGTCGGCCCGGCCCTACCTGATCGCCCGCGCCGTCGACGACGGTCTCCGCGCCCGCGACACCCGGGCGCTGGCGTTCTGGGTCGCGGCCATCGTCGTCGCGGGGGTGGTTCTCTCATTCCTGGGCATCATGCGGCACCGCACGATGACCTTCATCCGGGAGGACGCCAAGGCCCGTTCCGCCGAGGTGCTGCTGCGCCACCTGTCCCGGATCGGCTCGGTGCTGCCCCGCCGGGTCGCCTCCGGCGAGGTGTCCACCATCGGCGGGTCCGACATCGACTGGACGGCACAGGTGCTGACGCTGACCGGGCCGGGCGTCGGAGCAGTCGTCGCCTACGGGGTCATCGCCGTGGTGCTCTGGTCGATCTCCCCGATGCTCGCGCTGTGCGTGCTGGTGGGGGTGCCGGCGGTCGGGCTGGTCGTCGGGCCGCTGCTGCGCCGCCTCGAACGGGCGGAGTCGATCTACCGGCGGCAGCAGGGCGCGCTCACCGCCCGGTCCGGTGACATCGTGGCCGGGCTGCGGGTGCTCGCCGGGGTGGGAGGTCGGGGCCTGTTCGCCAGCCGGTACGCGGCCCGATCCCAGGAGCTGCGCGCCGAGGGCTACCGGGTGGGCGCTGTCATCAGCTGGATCGACGCGGCGACGGTGGCCATCCCCGGGCTGTTCCTGGCAGCGGTGGTGTGGCTGACGGCTCGGATGGCGGTGACGGGTGACGTCACGATCGGGGAGCTGGTCGCCGTCTACGGCTACGTGGCGACACTGATCGTGCCGGTCTGGTTCCTGCTGGAGGGCAGTCACCAGCTGATCCGGGGGCGGGTCGCCGCCCGACGGATCATCGGCCTGCTCAACGTGACCTCGGACGACGTCGGCGGCCCGGGTCGCCGGTGGTCGGGCCCGGTGCCCGAGGCACGCCAGCCGGAAGCCCTGGCGGCACCGGCCGGCCCCGCCGACCTGTACGACCCGGTGACCGGGCTGACCGTACGCGCCGGCCGGCTGACCGGGGTGGCGGCCGACGACCCGGCGGCGGCCGTGGCACTGGCCGACCGGCTCGGCCGGTACGTGGTCAGCGACACCACCTGGGGTGGCGTGCCGCTGGCCGGGGTCGCCCTGGACGAGGTCCGCTCCCGGGTCCTGGTCGCCGACCACGACTCGTACCTCTTCGCCGGGACACTGCGCGACATCTTGCGCGGCGGGGCCGCCGACGGTGACGACCGGGTCGACGCGGCAGTGCGGACGGCCTCGGCCGAGGACGTGGTCGATGCCCTGCCGGCCGGGCTGGACACCCCGATCGACTCCCGGGCCCGGACCCTCTCCGGCGGTCAACGCCAACGGGTCCGCCTCGCGCGGGCCCTCCTCGCCGAGCCGGAGGTGCTGATCCTCGTCGACCCGACGTCGGCGGTGGACGCGCACACCGAGGCGCGGATCGCCGAGCGGTTGCGGGTCGCGCGGGCCGGGCGGACGACAGTGCTGATCGCCACGTCACCTCTGCTGCTCGGCCGGGCCGACCTGGTCGCGCACCTGAGCGGCGGCCGGATCACCGCCACCGGCAGCCACACCGACCTGATCGACTCCGACGCCGACTACCGGCACCTGGTGGCCCGGGGCAGCGACGAGCCCGAGCCCGCCGACACCGAGGAGGCGTACCGGTGAGCCGGCTGCCGGTGGCCGACCGAGTCACCGTACGCCGGGCGTTGCGCGACATGATCGGCCGGCACCGGCGCGCGGTAGGGGTCGTGCTGGCGCTGCACAGCGCCGCCGCGGTCGCCGGGCTCGCCCCGCCGTGGCTGCTGGGCACCATCGTCGACCGGGTCACCGCCGGCGCGGGCGTGGCCACCGTGGACCGGCTGGCGCTGGCCATCGCCGGCTGCGTCGTGGTCAGCGCGCTGCTGTCCCGGTACGCGCAGTACGCCGGTCACCGTTTCGGTGAGCGCGCCGTCGCGGAGCTGCGCGAGGAGTTCGTCTCCCGGACTCTCGGGCTGCCGGTCTCGGTCGTCGAGCGCGCCGGCTCCGGTGATCTGGCCACCCGCAGCTCGGTCGACGTGGCGACGGTCGGGACGACGGTCCGGGACGTGGTGCCCACCATCGTCATCGCCTCGGTGCAGTTGACGTTGCTGTTCGGTGCGGTCTTCCTGCTGCATCCGCTGCTCGGGCTCGCGGCGTTGGCCGGGCTCCCGTCGATCGTGGCGGTGACCCGCTGGTACCTGCGGCGGGCCAGCTCCGCGTACCTCGCCGAGGGCGCGGCGGCGGCCGAGTTGACCGAGACGCTCACGACCACCGCGGAGGGCGCCCGCACGGTGGAGGCGCTGCGGCTGACCGACGACCGGGTCCGGCACGGCACCGACCGGATCACCCGCGTGTGGCGGGCCCGGCGGGCCACCCTCGCGCTGCGTACGGTGTTCTTCTCGGTCGTCGAGGCCAGTTACCCGCTGCCGGTCGCCCTGGTGCTGCTCGTCGGCGGCTACCTGCTCTCCCGGGACGTGGTGTCGCTCGGCGCGGTGGTCGCCGCCGCGCTCTATCTGCAACAGGCGATCGATCCGTTGGACCGGCTGTTGCAGTGGACGGAGCAGGCACAGCGGGGCTTCGCATCGTACGCCCGGGTGCTCGGCGTCGGCCTGGTCCCGGCGGAGCCGCCGGGCCGGACGGCCACGTCGCGGGGTGAGCGCCTCGTCGTCCGCGGTGCGCGGTTCTCCTACTCCGGCGGAGCGGACGTGCTGCACGGCATCGACCTGGAGGTGCAGCCCGGTGAGCGGCTGGCCGTCGTGGGTCCGTCGGGCGCCGGCAAGTCCACACTGGCCCGGCTGCTGGCCGGGATCGACGCGCCCCGGCAGGGCGTCGTCAGCATCGGTGGCTGCCCGGTCACCGACCTCGACCCGGCCGAGCGTCGCCGCCGGATCGCCCTGGTCACCCAGGAGCACCACGTCTTCATCGGCTCGGTACGGGACAATCTGTCGTTCGCCGCGCCGGACGCCTCCGACGAGCAGATGCGGGCCGCGCTCGGCACCGTGGGCGCCGACTGGTTCGCGGAGTTGCCGGAGGGTCTGGACGCCACGCTCGGCGACGGTGGCCGCCAGCTCGGCGCGGCGGAGGCCCAGCAGCTCGCGCTGGCTCGGCTGGTGCTGGCCGACCCGCACACGTTGATCCTCGACGAGGCGACCGCCGCGCTCGATCCGACCACGGCGCGTCGTACCGAGCGGGCTCTGGCCGCCGTGCTGGTCGGGCGGACAGTCATCGCGATCGCGCACCGGCTCAACACCGCGCACGACGCCGACCGGGTGGCAGTGCTGGCGGACGGCCGGATCACCGAGATCGGCAGCCACGACGACCTGGTCGTGGCCGGCGGGGCGTACGCCGACCTGTGGCGCTCCTGGCACACACCGTCCGACGAGCACCGGAGATGACGAAGGGGCCCCTCGCAGGCGAGGGGCCCCGTCTCGTCCGGGTGGTTACTTGCCGACCCCCGCGGTGAGGCCGGACTGCACCTGCCGCTGGAAGATGATGTAGACCACGAGCACCGGGAGCATCGCCATGGTCACCCCGGCGAACAGACCGGACCAGTCGGACTTGTAGCCCTGGTTGACCGAGAGTTCGATCAGGCCCTGGGCGATCACCTGGTTCTTCGGCTCCCCGGCGACCGACTGCATGAGCAGGGTCGGCAGGTACCACTGGTTCCACTGACCCAGCACGTTGAAGATGCCGATGCTGATCAGACCGGGCTTGGACATCGGCAGCATGACGCTGAAGAAGAGCCGGCTGTGCGACGCGCCGTCGACCATGGCCGCCTCGGCGATGGTGTTGGGCAGCGTCCGGAAGAACGAGTGCATGAAGAAGACGGTGAACGACAGCGACCACGCCACGTACACCAGGATCAGCATGAGGTGCTTGTTCGGGCCGAGCAGCGGCAGGTGGACGCTCGTGTTGTAGACGCCCTTGAACAGCGGTACCGCGGCCAGGTAGACCGGCAGGGTCAGACCGGAGAGGAACACGTAGTAGATCAGCCGGTTGCCCCGGAACTCGTAGCGGGCCAACGCGTACGCGGCCATCGAGCCCAGCAGCATGGTCAGGGTGACACTGCCGGCCAGCACCAGCACGGTGTTGAGGAAGAACGACCCGAGGTGCCCCGCGCCCCAGGCCCGGCTGAAGTTGTCCCAGTTGAGCTTGGCGGGAATCAGGGACAGGGGCTGGCGGATGACCTCCGAGTCGGTCTTCAGCGCCGACATCACCACCCACAGCAGCGGGTAGATCACCATCACGGCCCAGACCAGCAGGAAGATGTGGGAGAAGCCGTTGAAGAACTTGCCGCCGAGCCCCTCCGAGGCGGACTTGCCGCCCTTCCCACCCTCGGGTGCGGTGTTCGGGTTCTGGTCAGGCCGGGTCAGACCATCGTGAGTCGCCGTGCTCATCGTCCAGCCTCCTCAGTACTCGATACGGTCGCGACGGGTGATCCTGAGCTGCGCCGCGGCGAGCAGGATCGTGAAGATCGCCAGGGCGACACCCATCGCGCAGGCGTAACCGAACTGGCCCTTCTGGAACGCGGTGAAGTTGAGCACCGACGCGAAGATCTCACTGGCGTGGTTCGGGCCGCCCTGGCTGGGCGTCATGACGAAGACCAGGGCGTACATGTCCAGCGCGATGAAGCCCAGGTAGACCCAGGCGACCGAGACGGTGTCACGCAGCAGGGGCAGCGTGATCTTGAAGAAGGTGTGGAACCGGCTGGCCCCGTCCAGGAGGGCCGCCTCGTAGATGTCCTTCGGGATGGACTGCATCGCCGCCGAGAAGAGCACCATGTAAAAGCCGGCCCCGCTCCAGACCGCGATCAGCAACAGCCACCAGAGCACCGCCGGCACGCCGAGGAAGGGCTCCGGGTCGGCGGTGAAGGCGATCGGGTTGTCCGCGTCGACCAGACCAAGCTTGATCATCAGGCCGTTGATCAGGCCCTGGCCGTCGCTGCGGTAGATCTGCTGCCACATGACGGCGATGACCACCAGCGACAGCACCTGCGGGAAGAAGAAAATAATCTTGTAGATCCCGGAGCCGAACACCCCTCGGATGCCGGCCCTGTCCTCGCGTCCGCCCACATTGAGCAGAAACGCGAGGAACAGGGCCAGCGCGATGGTGAACAGCGGCACGGTGATCAGGAAGAAGACGTTGTGCCAGAAGGCCTTCCTGATCAACTCATCCGACAGCAGCCGGACGTAGTTGTCCAGACCGACGAAGTTCTGGGTGTCCGAGTAACCACCCCAGTCGGTCAACGAGTATCCCGCCGCCTGCACGAAGGGCCACACCACGTAGAAGAGGTACAGCGCAAGCGGCAAGGCCAGGAAACCCGTGACGAAACGCGCAACACCGTGCCGCATGGTCACTCACTTCTCTAGCTGATCAGGGCCTGTCAGGCGGTACGGGTCTGCTTCTTGATCGAGGAGTCCTTCGCGACCTTGTCCGCGGCCGCCTGCATCTTGTCGACAAACTGCTGCGCGGTGAGACGCCCCGCCATCAGCTCCTCGGACAGGTTCTGGCTCTCCTTGTCCAGGTCGGCGTAGAAGTCCCAGATCTTGACCGAGATGAGGTCCGACGTGGCGTTCTTCATCAGCGTGTTCGCCGAGGCGAGCGCCGAGTCCTGCACGTTGTCGCCGGAGCCCTTGGTCGAGGCGAGCGACTTGGTCAGCTCCGCGAACTTCGCCGAGCCGGCCTTGGAGAGGATGGCCCGCAGGAACTCCTTCGCGGCCGCCTTGTTGGGCGCCTTGCTCGGCACCACGAAGCCCTCGCCGGAACCGGCGAACACGTCCTTGGCGGCCTTGTCGCCCGGCTTGGTCCAGTAGTCCGACAGGGTCATCTCGAAGCCCGGCGGGATGGTCGCGGCCATCTCGTTCTTGAGCCATGTGCCGACCTGGATGAAGGCGGCCTTGCCGTCGAGCCAGGCCTGCTGCGACTGGGTGTGGTCGAGCTTGCCCGGCAGGAGCAGCTTGTCCTTGACCAGCTTCTCCCACGGCTCCAGCGCCGCGACGATGCCGTCGGCCTTCCAGGCGTTGTCCTTGAGGTTGTCGATGTCGATGATCGGCTGCTTGCCAACGGCCTTCCAGATGCTGGCCATCAGCGCCCAGCGCGGGTAGTAGCCGTGCGTGGCGTCGTGCACGTACGGCGCCATGCCCTTGGCCTTGATCTTCGGCGCGAGGGCGAAGAAGTCGTCCCAGGTGGTCGGCGCCTGCCAACCTTCGCGCTTGAACAGCGCACCGTTGTACCAGTTGCCCCAGACCGTGAAGGCCACGTTCACGACGTAGAACTTGCCGTTCTGGGTGCCGTCGGTGACCGTGCCCGGCAGCAGCGTGTCGGCCACCGTGCCCTCGCCGTCCCAGGCCGGGGCGGTGAGCAGGTCGTCGAGCGGCTCGATCGCACCCTCGTTGATCAGCGTGCTGCGGTCCATGATGTCCGCACCCGAGTTCATCACCAGGTCACTCGGCTGGGTCGCCATCTTCGGCTGTTCTTCGGTCTTGATCTTCTGGGTGGAGCTCATGTTGACGGTGATGTTCGGGTGCTTGGCGTTGAAGAGGACCTTGTCCTCCTTGGCCCACTGGTCGCCCAGACCGCCGTTGAAGACGACCACCTTGACGGCGCTGCCGTCCTTGACGCCGAACGGGTTGTCCTTGCTCTTCGCGGCACCGCTGTCTTCGGACTTGGACGGCTCGCTGCCGGCACAGGCACTCAACATGCCCGCCGCTGGAACGGCGAGCAGACCAGCCGCCGCGGCGCGCTGCAGCAGGGTCCGACGGCTCAGGTCACCGATGTTCTCGGGGGAATCCGACATCTTTGACTCTCCTTGTGGTGTCGGGTCAGGCGGTTCGCCGGAGGCGCCCGGCGTACCGCGACTCGAGGGCGAGGTTGTGCTCGTCCCCGCCGGGGACGTTGGCGGAGAGGTAGATAGGGGGTACCTCCCCGGCCTGGTGGAACCGTCGTACGACCTCCGCGGTCAACAGCTGCGCCAGCAGCGCCGTGGTGACCGAGGAGACCGCACAGACCGCGCCGCCGCCCTCGAGCGGCAGCAGTGCATCGCCGTACGGCGCGCCGTTGTCCAGCACGACGTCAGCGAGGTCGGCGAGCCGATGCCCGGACGGGTGCCGTGGGGCGACCCGTGCGGTGTGCTCGACCGAGGTGACCGCGATCAACGGGTGACCGCGCTCGGTGACCAGCGCCGCCAGCTCGACCACCGAGCCGTTGATGCCGGATTGGGATGCCACCACGAACACGTCCCGCGGCTGGGGCGCCGCGAGCACGTAGATCTGGTGGGCGATGGAAGGGTCGCGTTCCAGCTTGGGATCAGCGAGCACGTCACGCGGGGCGTCGCCGTGCATCACCAGGTCCCGTACCGACAGCCGATTGGTGGGGACCAACCCACCGGCCCGGGCCACCAACTCGGCGGCGAACGCCTCGGAGTGCCCGGCCCCGAACGCCTGGAGCACCCCACCGTCGCGCAGGCTGTCGGCGATCAGGTCGGCGGCCCGGGTGATCCCGTCGGCCTCCGAGTCGAGCAGCCGGTCGAGCACCGGGCGGACGGCGTCCGCGTACCCCTGGGCGCTGATCATGACACGCTTCCCTTCGCTGCCTTGTGCCCGTCGACGGCCTGCGCGGTACGCCGGAAGGCCGCGTGCGCGCGGTCGTGCGTCCGTTGGGCGACGGCGATGTAGAGCAGGTCGAGCACGACGAGTTGCGGGTGCCGGGCGGAGAGCGCGTCCGGTCGGAACGTCGTCGCCTGGCTGGCGGTGAGCAGCACGATGTCGGCCAGCTCGGCCAACGGTGAGCGGGGGAAGCCGGTGAGCGCGAGCGTGGTGGCGCCCCGGCTGCCCGCCTCGGCGAGCATCTCGATCGTCTCCCGGGTCTGCCCGGTGTGCGAGATGCCGAGCGCCACGTCCCCGGAACGCAACAGCGCGGCGCTGGCCAGGCCCTCGTGCACGTCGTTCCACGCCCACGCGGCCACGCCGATGCGGTGCAGGCTGAACTGCATCTCCTCGCCGACCAACGCGCTGCCGCTGGCGCCGAAGATGTTCACCCGGTTGGCGCCCGCGATGGCCACCGCGGCCCGCTCCACCTCGGCGAGGTCGAGCAGGGTGGCGGTGTCGTGCATGGCCCGGGTGTCGGCGGCCATGATCTGGTCGAGCACCCGGGCGAGTGGGTCACTCGGCTGGATCTCGCGTCCGATGTCGACGGTCCAGCCGGCCGAGCGGGCCCGACCGGTCTCGGAGGCGATGCCCAGCCGCAGGTCGGCGTACCCTTCGAAGCCCATCGCCCGGCAGAACCGGGTGATGGTCGCCGGTGAGGTGCCGCTTCGCTCGGCAAGCTCCACGATGGTGGATCGGGCGGCGGCCTCCGGGTCGCTCAGCACGTGCTCGGCGACCCGGCGGAGCGCGCCGGTCAGCTCGCCGAGTCCGTTGCGGACGCGGGCCAGCACCCCGTCGGAGGCGGAGCTCCTGCGGTCGACCACGTCAGCGTCGACCACCGCGGTCCCCGCGGCGGTGTCCACCTCGTGATCAACCATGGGTCGTCTCACCTTTCCGAAAAGACTGTTAACTGTTAGTGGTAAAAGTTCTTACTGAAGGCCCCTCTGTGTCAAGACTGTGGGCGAAGTTTTCAAACTGTTACCTGGCGCACAAGCCGCCGCGCCCGCCAGATCTTGCCCAGCGCGACGGGGCCGACCAGCATGAACAGTCCCGATCGTCGTCCAGCGCAAGGAGACCCGTGCCGATGTCCGACACCGTCGTGGTCGGCCTCGACATCGGCGGTACGTCCACCCGGGCGACCGCCCTGACCCTCACCGGGCAACGCGTCGGCACCGGCCGCGCCGGCGGCGGCAACCCGACCAGTCACGGCGCACAACGCGCCGCCGTCGAACTGCTGACCGCACTCCGCGCGGCCCTCGCCGACCTCGACCCGGCCCGGGTGGTCGCCGGCACCATCGGCCTGGCCGGCGCGGCCCGACTACTCGCCGATCCCGCCGGGCGCGCCGCCTTCGACCAGGCCTGGCACGACGCCGGCCTGCGCTGCCCGTACGCCGTGCACGGCGACGCCCTCGTCGCCTACGCCTCCGGCACCGCCGAACCGGACGGCACGGTGCTCATCGCCGGCACCGGTGCGATCACCGCGCAGGTCCACGACCTGCGCCTCGACCGGGTCGCCGACGGTCACGGCTGGCTCCTCGGCGACGCGGGGTCCGGCTTCTGGCTCGGTCGCGAAGCGGTACGCCGACTGCTCGCCGACCTGGATTCCGGCCACGATCCCGGCCCGCTGACCACGGCGGTGCTCGCCGAGCTGATGGGCAGCACCGAGATCGCCGCCCGCCCACGGGACACCGTCGACGCCACGATCCAGGCCGTGACCCGCCGACCCCCGGTCGAGCTGGCCCGGCTCGCGCCGCTGGTCGTCGACGCCGCCACCCACGGCGAGCCGATCGCCAGCGCGCTGATCACCGAGGCCGCCGCCCACCTGGCCGAGAGCGTGGGCCGCATCCGCCCGGCCGGCGCGGTGACACCTGTCGTGCTCGGCGGCGGACTACTCACCGCGAACACCCCACTCGCCGCCGCCGTCCGTATGGAGATCGCCCGACAGTGGCCGGACGCTCCCGTGCGCACCGCCGGTGACGGGGCCGCCGCCGCAGCCTGGCTCGCCGCCCGCGACCTGCCCGAGGTCACCGACCCGACCGCCCTCCACGCCCGCCTCTTCCCGACAAGCTGAGGCACCCCGACCCGCCGCCGGACGTCGCCGGGGCTTGCCCCTGATCATGATCGTGCTCGATCCAGGATGTAGTGGCCTCCCGCCGCAAGGAGGGGACTACATCCAGGATCGAGCGCGATCAAGGGCCGCCCGCCGCTCGACACCCGTCGTCCTTCCAGGTGGTCAGGTAGCGGGACCAGAGCGGGTTGGCCATCAGACCGGCGAACGAGTACGTCCGCTGCGGGTCGAGGTGGG